>NZ_JAPZSZ010000002.1:0-17752 GCF_027532095.1 Microcystis sp. LE19-195.1E | reverse complement strand
GAGGTAGTCAGTTACCTAATTTTCAGGGAAAAAGTACCTGAATTTTACCCCCGATCCCTCCAATGGTCGGCACTTTTTGAGGTCAAAAAAGTCTAAAAGCCTTATCCAACAAGGTTTTTAGATTTATTCAGCAAGCCCTAAATAGGGTTTGCTGAAAAATTTTTTCCTGGGGGCAGGGTGTGGGGTGTGGGGTGTGGGGTGTGGGGTTTTACCCATTTTCAGGGAGTCAATTACCTAATTTTCAGGGAAAAAGTACCTGAAATTTCCCTCCCCAATCACTCCAATCGCTGGCACTTTTTGATTTCAAAAAAGCCTAAAGATATTATCCAACAAGGTTTTTAGATTTATTCAGCAAACCCTAAATAGTACGGAGTGAGAATTAGCAACTAGGCATCTTCTAGACTGTTCTCACTCCCTCATTTTCTGCTGTCGATGGGAATAATGACAGTTGTTGCAAATCAGTTCCTCGCTCTGGCAACAAGGGAATGTTAAAGTTAGTAATGATCGCTTCGGTGATCGGATGACGCAATTTTTCTGTGGAACCCACATGATAAAAATGCTGTTTAGTATAGATATAAAACTTATCAGCACTCCAATTTTTTTTAATTAAAGGATTGCTTCTAAACTGATTACTGTGCCAAGTGGACAAAATAAACCGACAAGAAATATCCTTTAAAATAGTCACCAAACAATCTTCATCCTCTTCAGACCAAGAGTTAAAATAATCGGCGTGTCTCCCTAAATAAGGAGGATCGAGATAGATCAAGTCTGTTTTTTGCCAATCAGATAAAGTCTCTCGAAAGTCAGCAACTTGAAAATTATAATCAGTTTTAATAAGAATATTTTCTAGGGCAATAACTTGATTGACTATTTTGGTAATATATGCTTGAGAAAATCGTTCTGATTTATGACAGTAAGGTACGTTAAACTGTCCCTTACGATTGAATCTCATCACGCCATTAAAACAGGAGCGATTGAGAAATAAAAAATCTAGATAATTAGGAGATTGATTAAATCTTTCTCGTACTTGATAATAATAACTTTCTCCCTGCTCCTTAAGAAATTGACCATTTTCTTGCAAAAAAAGCTTAACAGTTTTACTGGTAATAACTTGATTTTTTAGATTATTATAAAACTGGATAATATGAGTATTTGTGTCCGCAAGTAAAGCCTTTTTGGGATTAATATTAAAAGCCACCACCCCCGATCCAGAAAAGGGTTCTATCCAACGCCCAAAGCTCAGATCAGACACAATATTTTTAACATCTTTTACCAATTTAGTTTTAATTCCTTGACACTTAATCGGTGGCACAAGTGGCGTTAACTTCACTAAACACTCTCCTCATCAACAGTAATCTCTATCCACAGCCAACTTAGCTCCTGTTGGCTCGTGAATAAAGGTCAAATCAGGGTAAAAATTTTGTTGAGATACTAACTCTATCTTTAATTGGTTACATCTAGCAAAATTATCAAATATGGGAAAAAGAAGCAATTCTAGGATTTTGGGGATGATTTTCGTATCAATAGATATAGTATATACTTCTAGGCAGTTTAAATTCAGTACAGCTTATCCCAGAAACCATGAGACTCTTGCTAGAACAAATGAACTAAAAAAATCTCTCGTCACCATTCTTGTCAGAATTATGAGAATTACGTTACATTTAGTTAAGATTTAATTGGCTGCGGGGATTAATCTCGAAAAAATAACGTAAAATCCTTGACAAAAACAGCTAAATGAGTTAAGCAAAAATCTTTATCCTAGAACCACTAAACAAACATGAAACTATCCTGGAAAACGATTTTACTGTGGACATTGCCCGCCCTTGTGGTCGGTTTTTTCCTCTGGCAAGGCACTTTTGCCACGGCCACCGGTAATATCGGCAATAACACCGCCACTACCCGCATGACCTACGGACGCTTTCTAGAATACCTAGACAGTGGTAGGGTTGTCAGCGTCGATCTCTACGAAGGGGGCAGAACCGCGATCGTACAGGCCCTAGATCCAGAACTAGAAAACCGAGTACAACGCCTACGGGTCGATTTACCGGCCAATTCCCCCGATTTGATCGCCCGTTTACGGGATTCTAAAATTAGTTTCGATGCTCACCCGATGCGGAATGACGGCGCTTGGTGGGGATTCCTCGGTAATCTACTTTTCCCCTTTTTGCTGATTGCCGCTCTCTTTTTCCTGTTCCGCCGTTCTAATAATATGCCAGGCGGCCCCGGTCAAGCGATGAGTTTTGGCAAATCAAAAGCTCGTTTCCAGATGGAAGCGAAAACCGGCATCACCTTTGATGATGTGGCAGGAATTGACGAAGCGAAGGAAGAATTACAGGAAGTCGTCACTTTCCTCAAACAACCGGAGAAATTTACCGCCGTCGGTGCCAAAATCCCCAAAGGAGTCCTGTTAGTTGGCCCTCCTGGTACGGGTAAAACCCTGTTGGCTAAAGCGATCGCCGGTGAAGCGGGTGTACCTTTCTTCAGCATTTCCGGTTCGGAATTTGTGGAAATGTTTGTCGGTGTCGGTGCTTCTCGCGTGCGCGATTTGTTCAAAAAAGCCAAGGAAAATGCTCCCTGTTTAATCTTTATCGATGAAATTGACGCGGTAGGTCGTCAACGGGGTGCCGGTATCGGTGGCGGTAACGATGAACGGGAACAAACCCTGAACCAATTATTGACAGAAATGGACGGTTTCGAGGGGAATACGGGAATTATCATCATTGCCGCCACTAACCGCCCCGATGTTCTCGATTCCGCTCTCATGCGTCCGGGCCGTTTTGATCGCCAAGTAACCGTCGATGCGCCCGATTTTAAAGGTCGTTTAGAGATTTTAGACGTTCACGCCCGCAATAAAAAGCTGGCCAACGACGTTTCCATCGAAGCGATCGCCCGTCGCACTCCGGGGTTCAGTGGAGCAGATTTAGCCAATTTACTGAACGAAGCGGCAATTTTAACCGCTCGTCGTCGCAAAGAAGCCATTACCCTCCTAGAGATAGATGACGCGGTAGATCGCGTTATCGCGGGTATGGAAGGCACTCCTTTAGTCGATAGCAAGAGCAAGCGCTTAATCGCTTACCATGAAGTGGGTCATGCCATCGTGGGTACGCTCTTAAAAGATCACGATCCCGTCCAGAAAGTGACTCTGATTCCCCGGGGCCAGGCCCAGGGTTTAACTTGGTTCACTCCCAACGAAGAACAGGGTTTAACCACGAAAGCGCAGTTAATGGCCCGGATTTCCGGTGCTTTAGGTGGTCGGGCGGCTGAGGAAGAAATCTTCGGCTATGATGAGGTGACTACCGGTGCCGGCGGCGATTTACAGCAAGTTTCTGATATGGCCCGCCAGATGGTGACTCGTTTCGGGATGAGCGATTTGGGTCCTTTGTCCCTAGAAAGTCAAGGGGGTGAAGTGTTCCTCGGTGGCGGTTTGATGACTCGTTCCGAGTATTCTGAGAAGGTCGCTACTCGCATCGATGATCAGGTGCGATCAATCGTGGAACACTGCCATGAAATTTCTCGGCAAATTATTCGCGATCATCGCGAAGTGATCGATCGAGTGGTGGATCTGCTGATCGAAAAAGAAACGATCAATGGGGAAGAATTCCGGCAGATTGTGGCTGAATACGCCTACGTTCCCGAAAAAGAACAGTTTGTACCACAGTTATAGGTTGATTTCAATCTATAGGCGATCGGGTGGGTTAAGGCTCACCCGATTTTTTTATCCTAGGAATTTAGTTATCATCATCATCATCGTCATCGTCTTTTTTATCCCGTTGATTATCACCGTCTTTTTGCTGCTTTTCCCCGTCTTTATCGCTATCTTCGTCTTTTTGTGGCGATTCCACCGCAGGAGAGCCATTTTTCGGTTCTTCGGCTTCTTTTCCTCCCTGACAAGCAGCTAAAACCGTAGTCAAGGTTAACAGAATCAGCAAAACTAAGGATTTGATTTTCAAGGTCTTTCTCCCCACTCGATCGATAAATATAACAATTTTAAGACTTTTGGGCGGTGGATAGTTTGGCCAATGCCAAGAAAGTGCATTCCCAGACTAAACGGGGTTGAACGTAGGCTAACAGCTGCCGGCGGGTTTTTTCCAAGATTTCTAAAATCGATCGCTCTCGTCGTCGTTGCCAATCCTCATACTGAAGATAACTCACATACCATAATTGGGTTTCCGTGTCAAGAGTTTGGGCGATAATTTTGGCTAATTCCAGTGCTTGGGAGAGTTTTAGGGGAAATTTGCTCAAAGATCGCGGTAAATCTTGGGGGAGACTGTCGAGAAACTCTAAAGCGGCGATCGCTTCTCCGGGGCTACCTTGGGCTAAACCGAGAATTGCCGGATAATTGAGAACGCGAGCGTGTCCGTTAGAGCGGAGGACTTGAGCGAGATTTTCTTCCGAAAGACGCTGAAAAGGGATGTGTTGACAGCGAGAAACGAGAGTAGGTAGTAAAGAGGAGGGACTGGGAGCAATCAGGATTAAAGTGGCTTTTCCCGGTTCCTCAAGCGTTTTTAAGAGGGCATTTGCCGCCGATTCCGTCATGGTGTCTGCTTGCTCGATCACTACCACAGAGCGGGCCGATTCCAGGGGAGGACGACTTAAAAAGTTAGTAATCTCGCGAATTTGCTCGATGCGGATTTGCGGGGGAGCTTTACGCTTGAGATTGCTTTCCTGTGCTTCTTTTGCGGTGAGCAGTTTGCCTTGGTGTTGATAAGTGGGTTCAATCCAGAGTAAATCGGGATGATTGCCTCCCAGAAAGCGTTTCAGGATTAATTCCCTTGTTTCCGGCGATCGATCTCTAGTTAACAAGTCTTGACAGAAACATTTTGCGGCCAGATTGCGTCCGATCCCCCTAGCGCCGGCGAATAAGTAAGCGGGAGCGATCGAATTGATTTCAAGCGCTCTTTGTAGTAGTTCAATGGCCTGATTTTGACCGATTAACCGTGACCAATCTATCATCTTTTCCCTGCCATGGCTCGCTATTCCTGTTCTTATTTTGTCGGAATTTCTCCTCATCAGACCGGGTTTTTATACGATGATATCCTAAGTTTGGGTGAATTTGAAATCATCAAGCGCCGGACCGATGTCTTGCTTTTATCGGAAGTTCCTAACGATGCTCTCTTTCCCCAGTTAGTGAAAGTGGAATTATTTATTCATCCTCCCACTAGCTCGGAACTTCAGATCGATTTATTGGTAAAAAATCATGAATTGCCCCTGAGAACTAATAATCGTTGTCGGCGATTTTTTGAATCTATTCACCAGATTATTACCAAAAATTATCAAGGTCAATCCCTGACCAGAATTACCGCTTAACCCGATTTGTTCCTGTCTCCGTCAACTGACAAAGACGGGGACAAAATACCATCTTGGCTCTCTTAGGTAACGAACCACAAAGACACAGAGTACACAGAGATTGATCGCTCCTGTATCAGTGAAACTTATCACACAAAGAATAAGAGAGCCGCTCTTTTTGGTGCTTGATAGATTTATCGAGAAAAAATCGGTAATTGCTTTAGTTTTTGCCTTCCTGCGTCGATTTGAGCGGGGGAAATTGACGACGTAAAAGCAGGGAATTACTCACTACCATAACCGAACTAAAAGCCATTAAAGCTGCTGCTAGGGCCGGACTGAAAGCTAGACCCCAACGGGGTAGTAATAAACCACCAGCAATGGGAATAGCAAAGGTATTATAACCCAAAGCCCAAAAAAGATTTTGTCGGATTTTTTGCCATGTGGCCAGACTTAAATGCAGAGATTGCACCACATCCTCCAGGCGATCGCTAATTAAAACGATCCCGGCTGTTTCCATGGCCACCTCCGTGCCACCGGCCAGAGCAATACCGATGTTAGCCTGTCCTAGTGCAGGAGCATCATTGATACCATCCCCGACCATAGCCACGATTTTGCCCTCTTTTGTCTGTAGGTCGGCAATTAAGGCCGATTTTTCGGTGGGGGCAACTTCGGCATAAAATTGGCTAATACCCAAACTATTAGCGATCGCTGTCACCGCTTCTTGGCGATCTCCACTGAGTAAAATCACCTCTAAACCGAGTTTTTGTAACTGATTCACGGTTGTTTGAGCATCGGGACGCAATCGATCCTGAAAAGCGATCGCGCCGAGTAATTGTTCTTCCATCCCCAGATAAATCACCGTTTTACCCGCTTGTAAAAGCTCTTGAATCCCCCTGATAGTTTCATCGATTTTAATGCCGTTCTGCGCCAACCATTGCCGATTTCCTAGAACAATTTTCGACCCCTGCACCCTTGCAGAAACTCCCAATCCGGCCACAGTTTGAAAATCTTCCCCCGTCAGATTAGTAGGAGGAGTAACCGCGTCTAAAATCGCCTGAGCAAGAGGATGATTAGTGCCACTCTCCACTACTGCCGCTAATTGTTGAATTTCCAGGGAATTAAGGATAGAAAAACTCAAACAATCGGTAATTTCTGGATGACCTTGGCTAAGGGTTCCCGTTTTGTCAAAAACCACCGTTTGCAGTTGCGAGACGGTTTCCAAAACATCACCCCCTTTAATCAAAATACCCCTTTCGGCTGCTAAACTGGTTCCCACCAGTAGGGCCGTCGGTGTGGCTAAACCGAGAGCGCAGGGACAAGCGACCACAAGTACAGAAATCGCTAATTTTAGGGACAAAAGTAGGGGAGAAGTGGGTTGAATCATCTCGTGGTGTCCTGTGGTTGACCCTAACACCTCTGGAAAGAGCCTAGTTCCCCAAAAATACCAAAAGAGCAGCACAATTAGGGCAATTATCATCACTCCGTAGGCAAAATAACCCGCTACCCGGTCCGCTATCTTCTGCACCGGGGCCTTGCGAGTTTGGGCTGATTCCACGGCTGCGATAATCTTAGCTAGGGTGGTATCGGTCCCCACCTGACGAGTTTGCACGGCGATCGCACCAGAGAGATTGAAACTGCCAGCAATGACTAGATCTCCCATTTCCTTAACCACCGGCAGCGATTCCCCCGTTAATAAAGCTTCATCTACCGTGGTTCTTCCCTGAATAATCTCCCCATCCACGGGAATTTTTTCCCCGGGTAAGACGCGCACCCATTCCCCGACGCGCAGCTGTTCCACGGGAATGGCCACGCCCACACGGTCATCTGTACTACCAATCAGGTGAGCCACTGCCGGTTGTAGGGAGGTAAGCGCTTCTAAGTCTGCGGCTGCACGATGACGGGAATGCGCTTCTAGAGTCCGTCCGAGGAGAATAAAACCTAACAGCATGACCGGTTCATCAAAAAAGCACTCTAGACCGAGATTAGGGAAGATAAGAGCCAAACAACTGGCTATATAGGCGCTACCTGTGCCTAAACTAACGAGAGTGTTCATATTTGGCATCCCGTGCCGTAATCCGCGCCAACCATCGATGAAAATATCGCGGCCGGGGAATAAAATGGCTAGGGTGGCTAAAGTCCAGTGAAAAGCAATACTTTGAAAGATGGGGATTTCTGGTCCCCCGATGTGGTGTAAGTGACCAATCAGGGAAAAAACCAGTAAACAACAAGCGATCGCTAATCGGTATAATTGTTGTTGCCGTTCTTTTTGTTGGTTTTGCAGCCGTTGATTTTGTTGAGAAAGGGGAGTCGATGAGCTGCGCGGTTGGGTGGGGAATCCAATCGCGGTTAATTTTGCGGCTAACTGCTCTGGTGCGATCGCATCTGGTTGGTATTCAATCACGGCAATTTCCGTGATTAGGTTAACTTGGGCCGATTTTACCCCTTGATTTTGGCTGAGTTGTCGTTCTACGGCACTAACACAGCCGGCGCATTTCATGCCTTTTACGTCTAGAGTAGCGGTTTTTAGTCCAGTTTCGGCGGCTAGGATCATAGAAAAAGTAGGCAAGGATGGTCTTTACTTCTATCCTAGAAATTATCGACCGATTTTTAAACTATTTTGGCCTGTAGGGTTACAGATAGATGAAATTTCATTACAGATAGCTGAAATTTCAGGTAGCCGATCTGGTAGTGGACTGACACAGCTAAAATAGGGCAATAGATAAGCTAAACTGAGGACATCAATCATGGGAAGATGTAGGCGAGATAAAGTTCATCTGACAGTCGCACAACGAGAAAACTTTGAACAAATCAGTGGGGAAGGGTTCATCACAGAGTACGCTAATCGGCATAACACGCTTATCGTAATATTATACGGAAAACTTCTTGCGATCACTCCATTTGAGCGTAATATACGGAAAGATTCTTAAAAAAATGCGTATTTGGCGTAATGTACGGAAAATTTCCGCATAATATATAGTTAGACACCCAGTTCTAGGTGAGAATATAATCTAATTTGTTGGGTTCTTCGGTTTGTGTTATGTAATGGACGGGGGTTATAAGAGATGGAACCCTTATAGAGAAAGACATTGGACGATTTTTGTCAATTGTTTTTGATCTAGAGCGAGCTAATCAGTTAAATCTTTTGCCAGATAAGGATTTAGTCGATTTATGCCCCCCTATCGAACCATAACAAGTAACGAAGAGCCATTTGTTGCGAGAGTATGCCCACCATCTTGAACATTATTCTTTCTCGAGGAGCTTTCTATGTCTGATTCAAATATAAGAGTTGGAAAAATTGGTAACATTAACGCAAACAATAACAAAGGGGTTGTAAATCTTCTTGCTGTAAGCCAAGATATTCAAAACTCCATTTCAGACTTAGCTTTGTCAGATGCTAATGAGCAAGCTAATGCCAAAGAACTCCTTGAAAAATTGCGTAAGGAGATTGAGGATGCTTCAGAACTCAATGATAAAGAAAAAGAGAGAGCTTTAAAGCAAGTTAAAAGTTTGGTGGAAACTTTACAAATGAAGACACAAGTACAAACAGATTCAGGTCTTCAGGAACGTGCAGAAAATGCAATCACTTTGATAAGAGGCATTGTTGCTGGCATTTCTAGTGCAGTTTCAATATTCAAAGTATTGTCTGAAATTTCCTCTTTGTTTGGTATTGCCTAAATTTCAATATTTTAGCTATTCAAGTGTTCCTTCATGACGTAAAGGAACACTTCTTTTTGATAATTAACTTTAGGTGTTTTCTATACTGTTTTCAATTCAACTAATATACAAGTAGATGACACGTTCTTCAGCCATCGCTGTTATTTTATCGTTTCTAGTGCTATTCATTGCACTAAAAATAATTTTTCACTGGTCAAGTCCACTAGATATCTTTCGAGGTATCCTAATTATCCTATTCTTCGGTTATTTCCCATCTATCTTAGCAATATTAGTGGGAAATACTCTTGATAATACAGATAGGTTTAACCCTATATTTCGCGTCATATTATCAAGCATTATTTTGATAGGCTTAACGGCGACTATCATTTTAGGGATAGTAATAAGAAATGCTCCTCGTGATCTACCTCGACTTTCACCTGGCGCACAATCAGAGATTTCTAAGGCTTTCGAGAGGCTTCCAAGAGGTATATTTGTGTTTTCTTGTCCTAAAGAAATGACTCTTGGAATATCTGAAAAATGTAAAGCTAGGATTGCAAATGAAGAGTTTTTATCAGCATTTCAACAACTTTTAAGGGAAGGATTGGATAAAGATATAAGTGAAAGAGAACTTCGATATGTTAGTCCCATAATGAATGTCAAACTAACATCTCAGAAGTTCCTGTCGTGGAAAGCCTTTGATATCAATCCACAAGAAGATGGTGGTAATCAACCAGTTATAGATCAAGACTTTACTAGTTGGGAGTGGGATGTAACTCCACAAGAATCAGGCAAAAAGAAGTTAAAGTTTATAGTGTCTGTCATAATTAGAATTCCTGGCTACCAAGAATTACTTCCAAAACGATATGAAGAAAATGAAATCGAGGTAGCCGTCAAGCATAATCCAATTTTCTCTTCGACTAATTTTGTAAAACATAACTGGAAGTACCTTGTGGCAATAGTCTTCTCTTCGTTAATTGCTTTTCTAATTGCCAAAAAACTTAAGATAATAGGAACAAGTATAGAAATAGGCAGCATAGGTGACATCGATCTAAAGAATAACGAGGGTGTCATAAACCTTCTTGCATCTAGCCAAAATATAAACAGTAGTTTTTCTAAAACATCTTTCGTTAGAAAAATGGTAGAAGGTTTACCTGATTCATCTAAAATAATGAAGGATTCACTAGAAAATTTACGCCAATTCATTCAGTATAATCCTAAGCTAAATAACGAGCAAAAAGAACAAGCCTTTGATGTAGTAAGAAGACTAATCGAGCTTTATATGGAGCAGGATAAGCCAAATATTCATGGCTGTGTTCTTACTGAAATGGACAAACTTAAGACAATAATAAGGAATGGTTCTAGTGTTGAAGCAGGATTTAAACTTGTAGATCAAATAGCATCCATGTTATTGAAGTGCGATCGCTGATCTTGTAGGTTGGGTTGACGGCAGGAAACCCAACTCCCTCAAAACCAAGATTAAATGCAGTAGGATAGACGTTGGATAGATTTTCTAGATTGCCGTGAGGGAAACCGTCTATATTGAAACCAGCGTTATTGGTTATCTGACAGCCAGATCGACCAAAAACTTGGTTATTGCTGGGAATATCGAAACGACAAGGGACTGGTGGCAAAATCGCCGTAATGATTTTGTTCTCTATATTTCACAGGTTGTTTTAGATGAAGTCGCTAAGGGAGATACAGAGATTGCTTTGAAAAGGTTAGAAATTGTCAATGAAATGCCTTTGGTTGAACTCAATCAAGCTGTACGCAACTTATCCTCACTGTTTCTTATACGAAGCAACCTTCCTGCCAAAGCTTCTGATGATGCGGTTCACATTGCTGCGGCGACTGTCCACGGGCTAGATTACTTGTTAACATGGAACTGTAAACATATTGCCAACGCTCAAATTCAGAGGAAGTTGGCAGAGCTCAGTCTTGATTTGGGATACGAGTTACCCATAATTTGTACTCCTTACGAACTTTTAGGAGATTATAACGATGTGGCAAGATGACATTTTAGATGAAATTCATAAATTTCGAGAAGAACACGCTAAATCCTTTAACTACGATTTGGATGCAATGTTTGTAGATTGGCAAAAAAGACAAGCAGAAAGTGGCAGGCAGGTAGTCAGCTTACCACCAAAGCAAGGTCTAACAAGTCGTTGGAGCCGACCAAAACAGGATGAACCACAAGAATCTCAAATCTAATCGTGGCGGCTCAACTTAGCCGTTATGCCGACCAGCGAGTCAAGTGCGATCGTTCCGATTGTAGCGATCGCCGATCTTGTAGGGTGCGTTCCCTAATGCAGGATTTTTGAGAACGCACCATGCACATTGATTGAAGCTGTGAGGTTAGGTGCGGTGCCGCTCTTGTGGGCCCAGTTGAGGAATGTTAGGGAAGATTGCGAATGTTTAGGTTAAGATAGAGGGGCAAAAGTTGCCACAGGGTCGCTTCAATGACAGTTCGACAACCCCGCTACAGCAAAGAAGAATTTGCCCGACGTGGACACGAAGTCTATGAGTCTCAGGTACGCTCCCAAATCGAGGAAGGGAATCATGGGAAGATTGTAGCAATAGACATCGAAACAGGGGCTTTTGAAGTGGCTGACGACAGCCTAACAGCTGCTAAACAACTGTTAATACGTTTTCCTGATGCACAAATATTTGGTATTCGCATTGGACATCGTGCCGTCCATCGTTTTGGCTTTCGTTCCCCCAGTGTGTCGCCATGATGATGGGGAGCGTCAATTCGCGCCGAGAAGCAATTATTCAATTCGTAGTGCTAGGCGAAAATCACCAGAGGCAAGCGATTAAAGCAGTTATTGACACTGGTTACACTGGATTTCTCACGTTGCCTTCTGCTATCATTACAACACTAGGATTAACGTGGTATATGCAAGAAGAGGGAATCTTGGGCGATGGAAGCCTCTGTATGTTTAACGTATTTGAGGCAACTGTGATCTGGGATGGTCAGATCAAATCTATTGAAATCAATGAGTCAGAGACAGATCCATTAGTTGGTATGGGTTTACTTGATGGCTATGAGTTGAATATTCAGGGTTTTGCTGGGGGATTAGTGACAATTAAACCTTTGTCATAGTCTCTAGTTAGAAAAATGTCTAACAAATCACTGCACCCGACCTATGATTAGACTACTTATACCAAATTTCTAAATTCCTGACAGTGCGATGCCGAAGGCACTGCATAGCAGTACGCTATCGCTGTAGGGTGCGTTCCCTAATGCAAGTCCTACTGTTGTACCAATAGATTTTGGGGAACGCACCATGCACATTGATTGAAGCTGTGAGTCTAAGTGGGATGACGAAAGCACTGCCTAGCAGTTTGTAGGTTGGAAACGTGATTACCGCTACGCCGTTAATATACACGATCCAATTCTTGATACTACTCCAGATTCACCAGCCCAGGCTCCCTTGGGGCATCTACATTTTAATGGATGGCAAGTTAGAGGAACACTTCGTAGGGATTTTGATGCTTTTATGCTCAGGTGAGAGCAATGGAAAATATAAACGCTGTCCTATTATTTGTGATTTGAAGGGCGATCGGGTTAAACAAATGGCAAAACTCTATTCTAAAAAACCTCTAGCTGTGTGCCAAAATCTAGCGACGCTGACCTGGTGAATCGGTTCTTAAACACGATAAATAATACGATAGGGTCTAAGAATTAATTGACGGATGTTAACATCATTAAATTCTGGAACTACTCGACCTCGAAAAGGAAACAAACCTAACTCTTTAGTTTTATCGAGTAATCGTTGACCTAATTTTTTCGCTAATTCAGGATTTGTAATTGCGACATAGCGGACGATAGTTTCTAAATCACGAATAGCTTGGGGCGAAAGAATTACTTTGTAGTCCATGATTCCATAATTTTTTCAACCGTTTCCACCGGCACACCCTTACCCAAGTCAATTGCTTCAAATCCCTCTTGAATAGCCGCAATAAACCTGACTTGCTCAGCTATCTCTATCAAAGAAATGTCCTCAGGGAGACGTTTAACAAGCTCAATAACTGCTTCTTTATTACTCATGGCTTAAGCCTCTGGAGTCGAATAACAGACATTTTAACATACATACACAAGGTGATCATCCGAATTTTTGAGAAACAATACTAAGGGCGATAGCTTACTGGAAAAACCCTGCGCTACTATTAGAACTAGAGGCGATCATTTTGAGGGCGACTGAGCCACCGTATAATGTTCAAATTCATGCTGGAGTCCTAACCCATGCGAGCGAAACTTTCAGAGCAAATCTCGTCCACTGATGCAGAAATTATTTTAAGACGCTTACCAGACTGGATTCAGGATGCTTTGATTGCTCGCGCTACTGAAATTGATTATCCCGTTGAAGCGATTATTGAGATGGCGATCGCCATTTTTTTAGACACAGAGGCATTAAGTTTTGCCGACTGTAAGCCAGGGCGAGGTCAATAAGTGGGATGGCTACCGCTGTAGGGTGCGTTCCCTAATGCAGGATTTTTGGGAACGCACCATGCTCATTGATTGAAGTCGTTAGACCGCTTCAATTTTAGGGTAATAGTTGCTAAGGTTCGCTAACCTCACCGGTGAACCCACATAGGGAAAGGTTTGTGATCGCTAAAAAATTCTTTCTTCTCCATAAAAACGATAAAATCTCTATTCTGGAAGCATAAAAAGGCTTAAGGCAGATTTAAAGGCGCATTTAAGCGGTATAAATCGAATATTTCTAGTTTTTTGAGCTAATCAAGCCATTAATGGCTTGATTTATTGGCATCTAACCCAACTGAGACAGTATAATTTTTTCTGTGATGTATTGAAATTGTTTCTTATTTCATATAAAATACAATTTCAGAGAAAATACCTAGCAATCTCCCATAAATAAACAAAGGAGCCGATGACATCGTGATCCATGAGCCTAGATCCTCAAAACCGAAAACCCTATTACCTTTTATTTCTCTAGCTACGGCTGCCGTCGTCACAACGGGAATCGGACTAACTTTTAGTCCCCTATCGGCATCGAGTAATCTGCTGGCAGATACCCATAAACAGCAAGCTAAACAACAAACCGTGGAAATCACCCTGGTTTCCTACGCGGTGACTCAATCGGCCTACTCAAAAATCATTCCTCTATTCGTCAACAAATGGAAAAGAGAGAAAAAACAGGATGTAGTGATTAAACAGAGTTATGGTGGCTCTGGTTCCCAAACCCGCGCTATTATCGACGGATTAGATGCAGATGTGGTAAATTTGGCCATCGGTTCCGATGTGGAACGCTTGCAAAAAGCGGGTTTAGTTAACCCCGGTTGGCAGAAAGAACTCCCCAATAACGGCATCGCCACTCGTTCCGTGGTAGCTTTAGTTACTCGTCAGGGCAATCCCAAAGGAATCCGTAACTGGCCGGATCTAGCCAAATCGGGGATTAAAGTCATCACTGCCAACCCGAAAACCTCTGGGGTGGCCCGTTGGAATTTTCTGGCCCTGTGGGGATCGGTAACTCGGACCGGCGGCAATGAAGCACAAGCGACCAATTTCGTCCGCAATGTCTATAAAAATGTTCCTGTACTACCCAAAGATGCCCGGGAGGCCAGCGATGTCTTCTTTAAACAGGATCAGGGGGATGTGCTGCTTAACTACGAAAACGAAGTGATTCTGGCCCGTCAAAAAGGAGAAACCGGGTTTTCCTATACTATTCCTTCGGTCAATGTTTCGATCGATCCGCCCGTGGCCGTAGTGGATAAAATAGTTGATAAACGCAAAACCCGGGAAGTAGCGACAGCTTTTGCCCAATTTCTCTTTACTCCCGAAGCGCAGCGGGAATTCGCCAAGGTGGGTTTCCGTCCCGTTAATGCTAATGTGGCTAAAGAGTTTAGTAAACAATACCCAAAAGTGTCGAATCTGTTCCCCTATACGGCGGTCGGTAGCTGGGATGCGATCCAGAAAAAATTCTTCGCTGATGGGGCGATTTTTGACCAAATTCAGCGTTAATTAGTAGTAGGCCGTCAGCCGTTAGCTAAGTAAGTGGTTCTGATTAAATAGAAGATAGATGTTGTCTTTGATCCCCCCTGCTCCCCTTAATAAGGGGGGTATCTGACAATTTTCAACACCTACTTACTTAGATAGCTGATGGCAAAAAAAACAAAGCTGATAGTTAATAACTAAAAAAAAGATGTATCTACTGGACAAAATAAAAAACGGAACCTTGGTATTGATCGGTTACTTATTATCGCCCCTGTGTTGGTGGAACGATCTAATTTTTAATCTGCCGATCGCCTACGGTTTCGGTCGTTTAATTGCTTGCTTACACGCCGATTTTTTTCTACCAGCGGCCATGGTTGGTTATTGGTTATCTAATCTTGTGGGAATCCTACTGATGCAGTTTGGGACGAAAGAATTAATCGGTGGAGAGAAAAAAGAACGCAATTGGCCAAAAGAATTAAGAAATGGATTACTTTCCTCGACTGCCTATACATTAGTTATTCTGGTCTTAATTCATTTTCAGGTATTAGAAATGCCCCTGTTATCCTCGATCGCCACTTTTTCCCCGTGATTCCCAAAACCTACTTAAACAATAGCTTATTTTTCTTAGCCATCTTGTTAACATCGCTAAGTTTTACGGATTTAGCGATCGCTATTGACCAGCAGCCCCAAGGATTTGCTTGGGAAAAATCGCTGCTGCTATCTATTCATCAAACCGCTAATTTAAACCTAAATTTTTTGGCCATAAAACTAACGGGATTAGGTACTTATTGGGGAGTGGCTCCGATACTAACAATTTTACTGCTGATTTTTGCCCTAAAAAAATACTGGTATGGGTTCGCTTATCTGCTTGTGACTATGGCCGGAGGTTGGGCAATTAGTTATAATCTCAAGATTCTTTTTCGTCGGAATCGCCCGCAATTTTGGCAGTTATTTTATCCCTTACCCCACGATTTTTCCTTCCCTAGCGGCCATGCTTTATTTAGTTCCCTGTTAGTCGTTTCCTTACTGATCCTATCTTGGAGAACGCGCTGGTTTTTAGGGGTGGTTTTACTGGGGATTCCCTTCGTCTTGGTTATTGCTTGGACTCGTCTTTATTTAGGAGTTCACTTTCCTAGTGATATCCTTGCTTCTTGGCTTTTAGCGCTCGCTTGGTCCCTCCTAGTTCATCTCTGCTGGCAACAGTTATTAAAGACACCTAAGGCGATCAACACCCAAGAGGAAATTAATAATTAGGGTTGGCTGAATATCAGTGAAAGCCTTGCTAGAAATCGGTTTAGGGACTTTTGTTTTCAAGAAAAGTGCCAGAGACAAACGTTGAGAAATCGATCCGAGGGACTCAAAACCCTTGCACTTTCCGGAGGCGATTGCAAAGGGTTCCGCTTCTCAGTGTGCGAGGTTATTCTGTTATTCTGACTTCCCCTCCTGACTACTGACTCCTGACTCCTAACCCCACCAACAAACTTTTTTAGCAAACCCTAATTAGTTGACCGACTTGCTGCCCAAGAAAAATATCACGTTATACCTAAATTTTTGGAGAAAGCGAATCAAAGCCCTATAGTAATTATCGTTTGATATTCGTCGCTGACACTGAATCATGAAATCAAAACTGCCACGAGGGAAGGGTCTCTCCCTGGGACGGTTTCAAAGCCGTCCCCTTGCTTTTCTCACTTTAGTTCTTCTGTGCATTTTAACCTTTACCTTAGCGCCGTCATCGCCCCTGATGGCCACGTCTAAATCTGAGACTAAGATAGACTTTGTATCGCCGGCGTGGGTAGCACAAAATCTCAACGATCCGAAGTTAAAAATTCTCGATCTGCGGATTAATCCTTTGGAATATATCACCGGTCATTTACCGAAAGCGGTGAATATAGCCGACAATAATTTTCGTGGTCCAAACGGATTTTTGCCGGTTCAATATTGGCAAGAGGATAAAATTGGCAGTCTCTTTGCCGCCGCGGGAATCACTAATGGCGATCGAGTGGTAGTATATTCCGATGGTCGCGATGTCTTGGGGGCAACCATGGTGGCTTATTTATTGGAGCGATCGGGTTTCCGAGATGTGGCCGTCTTAGATGGTGGTTTTAAGGGTTATAAGGCTTCTGAACAGAAGGTAACGAAAGAATTCCCTAAATATCAACCAGGGAGCTTTACTGTCCGTGATAATCCCTCGATTCGGGTAACTTTAGCAGAAGTAGAGAAATTGATCGGCAAATCGGATGTGGTTTTTATCGATCCTAGACCGGAAGAACTTTTTCAGGGGAAACAGGATATCTGGCTGAGAAATGGTCATATTCCGGGGGCGAAAAATATACCCTGGCCGACTTTTACGGAAGCGAATAATCCGGATGAATCCCTGAAAAATCCTCATAAATTGAAATCTTTAGACGAAATCAGGAAGATTCTTGCCCAACGCAACATCAAGCCCTCCGATAATATTATTGTCAGTTGCAGTACGGGACGGGAAGCGACTTTACAGTATGTTGTCCTCAAACATCTGCTCGGTTATCCCAAGGTGCGAATTTATGAGGGTTCTTGGACAGAGTACAGTACCACAGATCTGCCCGTCGCTACCGGGCCAGAAAAAGCAGTCTAAAGTCAAGTTTGTCGGTTTATACTCGTTGTGTTTAACCATCTTGCCCAAGATGGTTTTTTTGTTAGGGTAGGGTCGCGAGTAGGGCTAAGTTATACTAAATCCAGTTATTAAGCTTTTACGCATTTAAGTTACATTGACAGCATTACCCTTATTTTTAAGTTTTCTACTCCATTTAATAATCAATCCCCCTTCATTTAAAAGCTGATTGACTACTTTTTCCAGTTCTTCTTTATTTTCAAATTCTC
>NZ_JAPZSZ010000176.1:0-23094 GCF_027532095.1 Microcystis sp. LE19-195.1E | reverse complement strand
TTAATCATATTCAAGCCAAAAAAGCTGACTACGTTGTCGCCCTTAAAGCTAATCATCCGACTCTTTATACTCAGGTCAAAAACTGGTTTGAGCAAGCTCAAGCACATCAATTTGATGGTATTCAATTTAGTTATGATTACCATCTGGAAAAAGGTCATCATCGCCTCGAAAAACGTTGGTGTTGGGCTGTACCCTTAGAAGCTTTCGGCGGTCTTTATCAACAGGCTCAATGGCAAGGAATTCAAAGTATTATCATAGTTAAACGAGTTCGTCATCCTGGTCATAAAACCACTTGTGAAGTCCAATTTTATCTCAGTTCTCTCCCTGCTGATGCTCAAAAAATAGGTAATGCTATTCGTAAACATTGGAGCATTGAAAATCAGGCTCATTGGATTTTAGATGTTACTTTTAATGAGGATCAATGTCGGATTCGCTCAGGCCACAGCCCTCGTAATTTTGCATTCTTGAGACGAGTAGCACTTAACGCTCTTAACCAAGAATCCACTTACCGACGTAGTCTGGCACAAAAAAGTCAACGGGCGGCCATGGATAATAACTATATGATGGCTGTGCTGAAAGCCTTTTGTCAAGCCTAATTGAGATGCTCTTACCCTGGGTGATTCTGGCAAGAGCATTTGTTCGCTTGACTTGCTGTTCTTACTTATTATACTATAACAGTCCTTGGGCTATCAATTTTTCGAGATACCCAACTATGTAAACAAATATATTATGAATCAAGGCATTGACTATTTTAATCGTGGACATTGGTTAACAGGGATTCAAGAACGCTTAAGTGTAGAAGCTCGCCGTAAGATGTTTGATTTAGCTATGAACAAACTCGATTTACGGGCAGGAGAAAGTATTATTGATATTGGTTCTACTCCAGATGTGGAGAGGATAGACAGTAACTGTATGATTCCCTGGTTTCATGAAGCAGGGTTAACTGTCGCCCTCTCTTCCCCAGAAGACATTTCTTCCCTGAGCCAAGTGTTTCCTTTTGCCAAAATTTTAAGCCCCAATGGATTTCATCGCCCAATTCTTGCTAAGGAGTGTGAGTTTGATGTAGCCACCTCTAGCGCAGTTTTAGAACATTGTGGTTCGACTCATTTACAGGTTGAACATATTCGAGAGTGTGCCAGAGTTGCTAGTAAAATATTCTTAACTACACCCAATCGTTGGCATTGGCTAGAATTTCATACTAAACTTCCCCTAATCCATTGGTTACCTAAATCTTGGCATCGGTTTCTATTAAATATAGTCGGGTTATCCTTCTGGGCTAAGGAAGATAATTTAAACCTACTGGGTAGAGCCGAATTATTAAACTTAGCTAAACAAGCTTTAGGAGACAATTTCAGTATTAGAGTCGAAACCATCTGGGCGCTGGGAATGCCTTCCAATTTAGTATTATTAGCTAGACGTATTAATGACTAATACAGGGTAAGCGCATCTTAACAATCCTTGACAAAATGAACTTTATGTGAGTTGCTTACCCAGAGGTACATTCAGGCATATTTGAGGAGAATTTGCCATCTCAATTGTTAAGCAAAAATCGACCCAATGTTAAGATTTCGTAACTATTCTGATTGACTGGTATCACTTGAAATGCCCACACAGCAAGCAGATCACAAAAGGGGCTAATTGTCAATAGCGTTTGAGATGCGCTCACCCTGGTATTAAATGTAAAATACTTGGATAAAACGTCAAGGTAGTTATGCAGACAAAGAACTCGTATTTTTTAGATTTAACTCCTCTAAGAGAATTGATGCTTTCCAGAACCTTCTGGTTCAGTCTCAGCATCGTATTCTCTATTTTGTACAGTATCTTATTCTTACAAATCGCTTTCGGTAGCGAGTACAGTATTCAGGATGACGCACGCCGTATTATCGTTTGGATGATGCGCTTCTCTGATTCAGAGCTTTTTCCCGATGATTTCCTGATGAACTATTATCAATGGTTGACTCCTTCGGGTCTCGCGAGTCTTTATAAATTGATGTCAATGGTGGGGATAAACGCCATAGTTTTTAATAAGCTCGTACCGATCGCCCTAGGTTTAATATCTACCATTTATTGCTATCGAGTCTCCCTACAAATTCTGCCCGTACCTTTGGCTGGATTTATCTCTACACTATTTCTCAATCAAAATCTGTGGTTAAAAGATGATTTAGGTTCCGGTACCCCAAGAGGCTTTTTATACCCTCTTTTTCTGGCCTTTATCTATTACTTACTTCGCTCTTCCACGATTCCTTGTTTACTCTCTTTAATTTTACTGGCTTTCTTTTACCCTCCTTCGGTTCTGGTTGCTTCTGGAGTCTTAGTTCTCCGTCTCTTCTCCTGGAATAACCAAAGATTGCGTTTGACTACAGACCGAAAAGAGATTGTTTTTTGTATAGTCAGCTTGCTGGTTGTATTTTTAATCTTACTGACATATCTTTTCAAAAGTAGTGACTATGGAGCCATGGTTTCTCTGGCGGAAGCTCGAAATTTGTCAGAGTTCGGACAAGATGGTAAAATCGGATTTTTTCATCGAGAGCCGCTGACCTTTTGGACCTGTAATGATTATAGCGGTTTTTTCCCGAGAGATTGGTGTATTTTTAACCCCTTCAAGAGAAAATTTTTCCTCTTACCACCTCAAATTCTACTCGGACTAGCCTTGCCGATTATCCTCTATTATCGCTCCCATTTTTCTCTAGTGGAACGAATCACGAGCGCACGATTTATCCTGCCACAAATTTTGCTTTCCTCGATCGCCTTTTATCTAATCTCTCACGCTGTCCTCTTCAAGCTATATTTACCGCAAAGATACACGGAACATAGCCTAAGGATAGTTTTCGCTATTGCGGGGGGAATCGCTTTATCGATGCTGATCGATAAACTGTTAGAATGGGGGGCTAAAAAGACTATAGCAAGTGGAATAACCATCATTATCTTTCTCCTACTTCAAGTAGCAATGATTTATTCCTACCTGCCGATTCTTTATTTCAATCGAACTCGCTCGCTCTTGCTGACTGGACTGATGGTCATCCAAATATTAGGATTACTTTATTTTGTCGGAAGAGATAGAAAAAAAACACTTCCCGCAAGAGAAGTTTGCTTATCGAGAGTTTTTTTAACCTATATAATGCTCATCGTTATTGCGGTATCCGCACTACTGTATCCGCTCTCTCTGAAAAAATACTATTTTTTCCCAAAAGTTAGCTATATTACGGGAAAAGAACCGGAGCTTTATCAGTTTTTAGCTAAACAGCCGAAAGATAGTCTCGTGGCTTCTCTCTCCCTAGAGGGTGATAATATTCCCTCCTTTGCCCTGCGTCCCGTGTTTGTCCACCGAGACTCCTTAGAACCCTATAACTTGTTATTCTATGAAAAACTTCGCCAAAGATATATCGACTTGATCGAGGCCCAATATAGTCCCGATCTGACTGCCGTGCAGAACTTTATCCAGAAAAATAACATTCGTTTTTGGTTACTCGATCGCTCCGCTTTTTCCCCAGACTACCCAATCGATAAAGTTGGCCTTCAATCCTTTGGATCGGTAACTTCTGATGCGGTAGAAAGACTGCAAGCGGGAACCCCCCTCGTTTTATCCCAGTTAAGCAAGAGTTGTTCGGTTGTCGAATCAAAAAATATTATCCTCTTAGATGCTTCATGTATTCTCGATGCAAAAAACCCGGTTCGGTAGTTGCGCGGGGAGTAGATAACTTCAGTTCGGGTTAAGGAGATTTTGCCATGACTTCCAGGAAAGAATAGGGCTGACTGGCTAAGGTAAAATTAGGGTTTCGGCTTATCCTGAACTCAGGTTAGTTATGACATGGCAATTCTACAAAACCGCCTAATTTGATAGCTTTTTACTATCCTCCGATGCTGCCGCTTCTAGGCTGGTAATTGCGGTTTCTGCCGTCAAAATAGGAGGAACATCACTTAAACTAGCAGTTTGATAAACCTGTTCATTTCCAGCAAATAAATTGCTCATATCTTGAGAATAATTAGAAGCGATCGATAATAAAGCTCCGGCAAAAATATAAAGAGGTAAAGGCAAAATAAACCCCTTGGCCCATTGATAAAACTCCACCAACAAAAATAACAAAACACAACCCACAACCCAGACTTTCATCGCACTTTTTCCCTATTTTTACGAGAAAAGGTGAGCAAAAAGCCCACCCTGTATTTAACTAATTCCAGTGAGAATTTATTCGATCACGGGAGCGATTAACTCGCGTCTTTCCCCCGAAATAACTTTCACCTTACCTTCCTCATCGATATCGACCATGGCAGTATCCCCATCAGAAACCCGTCCGGAGAGAATTTCCTCAGCCAGAACATCTTCCAACAGACGCATAATCGCACGACGTAAGGGACGAGCAAGGTATTAAGTCTCCATAACTAAGCTAAACGGCTTTTACTTCGGATCACCGATATAGACTCCAAAAGGGTTATAGCTATTGGATCATGCAGGTTAAGCGCCGTTTAGCTTACTACCCAATCACTAGGAAAAGTAGAGTGCTGATCAAAGCTGTGATCAAGAGGAATCCCCAAATTTTCCAGAGCAATCCTTGCGCTTTGTTGGATTTAAGAGGCCAGAAATACACCCTACTGGCGAGATCAGACTTATTGTACTTTTCCTCAGTTAAGCAACTTTGGGATCGAGAAAGACCAATTAAGCAACTAACACTGTCGATACGTTCACCTAAACGAAACCTCAAAAAACTTTTTGGTTCTGCAAAGTTGACCACACCACTATTTACACTAGGGTCAAAGACAAGAGAAGCAAATTGAACCAAAATAGAAAGAACAACCAAGCTGCTAATTAACCATCGTTTGAGTCGATTAACCGATAACATCTCTAAGATTAGCAAAGCTATTAAGGGGAGAAGCAGTAGCTGAACTGAGGTAACGTGATAACGAGCAGCCCAAGAACCATCTCCATGCCAGAAATCCAGTTTGCTGGTTAAGATAATATGAAAGACAAGTGCAAAAATTGAGGAAATAAAATATATTCGTATATAAGGTGTTAATTTGTTAAATAAAATAATCCCCAATACTAAACACGGTAAAAGAAAGGGGTCGTAAATAAATATACTTTTAGCTGGTGAGAAGAGAACGCCGAGAATACCAACGTAGGGAGGGTGTATGAGAGGATAATTAGGGGGCAATTCTGGCAACCCTGAAAAGATTGCTCCATTGCGGATTTGCTCCATGAGTAAGGATGTTCCCGTTGTCCAAAAATCCCCAAAGCGTAAGTAATTAAATAATCTACTCATAAAAAAGAAGGGAAATAAGCCGAAGTTCCAGAGTATGGCTGTCTTAAAGATTTGATTCAGCTTGAAATTTTTATAAATTAGACAGCTAATTAGAAACCCAAAAACTGTGAGAGCATAAATGATAGTTGTCGAGCGAATTATAATAGCTGCTCCGATTGCCAATCCACTCAAAAAAACATAAGGTACTTTGTTAGTTTTAATATAAGCTAAAGCACAAGCATAACCTAAAATCACACAAAGTAGGACTGGATTATTTTGTTGAAAAGTTTGTGCATAGTGGAGAACGGTAGTACCTAGCAACCAAATCAAGCTAGCAGATGCCGCAATTTTCTCCTGAAAATCAAATAGTCTAAGTAACCAATAACAAGAGAGAACAACTAATACATTTAGAGGGATAACTACAAGAAAACTAACCGCAAATTCTCGTAATAAATAAGGCTTAATACTAGGAAAAACTTTAGAGAGTTGAGTGCCAATCCAATCTGCGGGCAACATTAATAAAGATTGTCCCATATCATAATGTTCATATCGTTTTCCATCTACTCCTAAAACACCAACACGGTCTAATCGAGAGGAAGGACGATAATTTGGGGGTAAAGAAACCTCCTCAGTTCCTGTCCACAGGGCATGGGCCATTCTTAGCCTAACATCGGTATCTGGAGGTAAGTTGGCAGGATTGATTATTGTTATCCAGAGTAGGGCAATAAGAGCTACTTTTGTGACTGTTTTCATGATCATCTATTTTTAGTATCTGTTTGAAAAGTTATCGGGCGTTGCTGATTTTAAGTATCAATTGTCCTCTCGGCAATTTTTAAAACCTAGCACTAAGGTAACTTGTGGATAGGAGGCACAATTTAGTCTTCATGTCTTGATTCAGCGACACCGCTTTTTACTATCCTCCGCTGCTGCCGCTTCTAGGCTGGTAATTGCGGTTTCTGCCGTCAAAATGTCAGGAATATCACTTAAACTAGCAGTTTGATAAACCTGTTCATTTCTAGCAAATAAATTGCTCATATCTTGAGAATAATTAGAAGCGATCGATAGCAAAGCTCCAGCAAAAATATAGAGAGGTAAAGGTAAAATAAACCCCTTTGCCCACTGATAAAATTCCACCAACAAAAATAACAAAACACAGCCCACAAACCAAACTTTCATCGCACTTTTTCCCTATTTTTACGAGAAAAGGTGAGCAAGAAGCCCACCTTTTATTTAACTAATTACAGTGAGAATTTATTCGATCACGGGAGCGATTAACTCGCGTCTTTCCCCCGAAATAACTTTCACCTTACCTTCCTCATCGATATCGACCATGGCCGTATCCCCATCAGAAACCCGTCCGGAGAGAATTTCCTCAGCCAGAACATCTTCCAATAGACGCATAATCGCACGACGTAAGGGACGAGCGCCGTAGGCCGGATTATAACCTTCCTCGATCAAGCGTTCTTTAAACTTATCAGTAACAGACAAAGTAATATTTTGTTCTGTCAGACGTTTAAACACATCCTTGAGCAGGATTTCGGCGATTTCCTTGACTTCTTCCTTATTGAGTTGACGGAAGACAATAATCTCATCGAGACGGTTGAGGAATTCAGGGCGGAAATACTGTTTTAATTCCTCATTAACCAGCGATCGAATGCGATTATACTGGGCCTCGGCTTGATTATCAGCAAACTCGAAACCTAAACCACCGCCACCCTTCTCGATGACTTTAGAACCGATGTTCGAGGTCATGATCAACAGGGTATTTTTAAAGTCCACCGTGCGACCTTTGGCATCGGTCAAACGTCCATCTTCAAGGATTTGCAGAAGCATATTGAAGACATCGGGGTGAGCTTTTTCGATTTCGTCGAATAGCACCACCGTATAAGGACGACGACGCACCGCTTCCGTTAATTGTCCCCCTTCGTTGTAACCAACGTAACCCGGAGGCGAACCGATTAACTTAGAAACCGTGTGCCGTTCCATGTATTCCGACATATCGAGACGGATCATCGCATCTTCGGAACCAAAGAAATAAGCGGCCAGAGCTTTAGTTAACTCGGTTTTACCCACCCCCGTTGGACCGGAGAAGATAAAGGAAGCAATCGGACGGTTGGGATTTTTCAGACCGACGCGAGCGCGACGAATGGCGCGAGACACCGCTTTAACTGCGTCCTCTTGACCGATGAGACGCTGATGCAGGGTATCTTCCATGTGCAGCAGTTTCTCGGATTCGGTTTCGGTCAGTTTGTTGACGGGAACCCCAGTCCAAGAAGCGACGATGTGAGCGATTTCCTCCGCATCCACAAAGGGTTCATCGTTGCCATCTTCGCCTTTTTTGGTGGAAGCGAGATTCCGGATCTGGGTTTTGATTTCCATTTCCCGATCGCGCAATTCCCCGGCTTTCTCGAAGTCTTGACCGCGCACCGCGTCATCTTTTTGTTTGAGAATTTGCCGCAGTTCTTTATCTAATTCCTTGGCTGCCGGGGGCAATTGGGAATTAATCAAGCGCACTCTCGAACCAGCTTCATCGATTAAATCGATCGCCTTGTCCGGTAAAAAGCGATCGCTAATGTAGCGATCGGACAATTTCGCCGCCGCTTCCAGGGCCTCATCTAAGATTTTTAGTTTGTGGTGCTGTTCGTAGCGTTCCCGGAGACCGTAGAGAATTTCGATTGTTTCTTCTACGGAGGGTTCACCGACCATAACCGGTTGAAAACGTCTTTCTAGAGCCGCATCCCGTTCGATATGTTTGCGATACTCATCCAAGGTCGTCGCCCCGATACATTGCAGTTCTCCCCGGGCCAAAGCTGGTTTGAGAATATTGGCTGCATCGATCGCCCCTTCGGCTGCCCCGGCACCAATGAGAGTATGAACTTCATCGATCACAAGGATGACGTTACCCGCTTGGCGAATTTCGTCCATGATTTTTTTGAGGCGTTCCTCAAATTCGCCGCGATATTTGGTTCCCGCCACTAACAAGCCGATATCGAGGGTGACAACCCGTTTTTCTTCGAGAATGTCGGGAATATCCTTGTTAGCGATGCGTTGGGCCAATCCTTCTGCGATCGCTGTTTTACCTACCCCCGGTTCCCCGATCAGGACTGGGTTATTTTTGGTACGACGACCGAGAATTTGGATAACGCGCTCGATTTCCTTTTGTCGGCCGACCACGGGATCGAGTTTACCCTCGCTGGCCATTTGGGTGAGATTGGAACCGAATTCGTCAAGAGTGGGGGTTTTAGTGCGACCTTGGGAAGATGAACCGGCGGCCACTTCGGCGGTTTCCCCTAACATTCTGATTACTTGGGTGCGAACTTTCGAGAGATCCACGCCGAGATTTTCCAGAACCCTAGCGGCCACACCTTCCCCTTCGCGAATTAGTCCTAAAAGGAGGTGTTCTGTGCCAATATAGTTATGGCCTAGTTGACGGGCTTCTTCGAGGGAGAGTTCTAAAACTCGTTTGGCTCTGGGGGTGAAGGGAATTTCCACGGCTACGAATCCGGAACCGCGACCGATGATTTTCTCCACCTCCACGCGCGCATCTTTGAGATTGACACCCATGGACTTGAGGACTTTGGCGGCAACTCCCGTTCCCTCTCCAATTAGTCCTAGTAAAATCTGCTCTGTTCCCACGAAGTTATGGCCGAGGCGGCGGGCTTCTTCTTGGGCGAGCATGATTACTTTAATGGCTTTTTCCGTAAATCTTTCAAACATAGCCTATCCATCACCTACACAAGCGACCCTAGATATGCTGATTTTAGCACGGCTTTTTAGTTTAGCTGTCTCTCAGTGATCAGTTATTGGGGAGCGGCTATTAGTTATAGTGGTTATAGGGCTGAAGATTTTTTCTGGGGTCAATCGGTCTCAGCTGACTTGCGGAAATGCCCGGAATCTCCCGGATTATGGTTTTGGTCTCCTGGAAACCTGCCGATAAGTTGTTCACCGTTGCATAATCCCCTAGGGTCGTGGTCATCCCCATCCCTCGATCGCTTGACTATCGATCGCCCATTTTCAGACCAAAACTCGAAGTATAAGCAGATTAAATATTACTACCTATTGACAAATGAGTATATATGTTGTATTTAGGGGTGATATACAGAAAGTTGACCCATATCGTTACTCTGGAGACTGTTATGCAGAAAGTTTTCGTATAATATGTAGTTAGGCAGAATAAAATAAGCTATTTAAATGTGTTCGGTAAATAAGTACATGAATATCATTGCGTCCATCATCGACCA
Organism: Microcystis sp. LE19-195.1E; assembly: GCF_027532095.1. Lineage (NCBI taxonomy): Bacteria > Bacillati > Cyanobacteriota > Cyanophyceae > Chroococcales > Microcystaceae > Microcystis > Microcystis sp. LE19-195.1E. The sequence continues at coordinate 13,616 of NZ_JAPZSZ010000176.1, read as the reverse complement.
ACGCTTGGTATCAGTTAGCAACGACATTCGTCAAAAAGCTTCTGAAGAACTACGAATCACAGATGAAGGCCGGCTTAAGTCTTTGGCTTTTGTATATCTGTGCGTTAAAACCATTTTAGATTTAGATGGAGATGATGTTTTTGATTGCTTAACAGAAGGAGGTGGTGACTTTGGAGTAGATGCTATACATATATCAGAAGAATATGACGGTGAATTTACAGTTAGTTTATTTCAGGCAAAATATAAGAACAACCTAGAAGGAAAATCTGAATTTCCTGAAGGAGGTATAAAAAGTTTAATAAACGCAATTAATTACTTATTTAATCCAGCAGCCAAACTAGAACATATTAATCAACGACTGCTTGTGAAAGTGGAAGAAGCTCGTAGCCTAATCCGGGATGGCTATATTCCCCAAGTTCGGACAATAGCTTGCAACAATGGGCTGAAATGGAATTTATCTGCTCAAGAGGCTATTGATCGTGCTGAGTTTGGAGATCAGGTGACATGGGAATATGTTAATCACGAGCGTTTAGTCAAAATTCTTCAAGCTTCTAAACCCGTAAAAGATACTTTGCAGCTAAGTGGCAAAGCTATTGTGGAAGATATGGAGTTTAGCCGAGTACTGTTGGGTAGAATTTCGGTGACAGAAATTGCCACACTTATAGAGCGACATGGAGAACGTTTATTAGAGCGCAATATTCGTCGCTACTTGGGTTTACAAGGAAATCGCGTAAATGAGGGTATCCGTCATACTTTAACTAGCGATGAAAAAAACAATTTTTACTTTTATAATAACGGGGTCACGTTGACTTGTGATAGTTTCTCATACAACGCATTGCAAGATGGCGATTACAAAGTGCGTGTTGAGAATTTACAAATCATTAACGGTGGTCAAACGTGTATGACCATATTTAAAACCTTGCGAGAACCAGATTTAATTAATAAAAATGCCCAAGCTTTTGTTCTTTTAAGACTCTATCAATTGCCTCGTGAAAATGAAGGTTTAGTTCAAAGAATTACCTACGCAACCAATAGCCAAAATCCAGTAGATCTCAAAGATTTACGTGCTAATGATGAGCGCCAGAAAATATTGGAAAAGGATATTGAGCAATTAGGATTTAACTACAGGCCTAAACGTTCCAATACTCCTACTCGCTCTGCTGATATTACTTCAGGAGTAGCTGCTGAGGCAGTATTATCCGTTTGGCGAAGAAAACCTCATCAAGCAAAGTTTTTCTCTCGTGAACATTTTGGGAAACTGTATGATACAATCTTTACTGATCAATTAAATGGAGCGCAAATCGTAATAGCTGTTCAGCTTTACAGAATTGCAGAAAACCGCCGCAAAAGACCTGAGTCTACTGACCCAGATTTTGTCCGCTATGCTTCATGCTTTATTGCAATGCAGATGGGACAAAAACTTTTGGCTGATATGAAAGTTCAGATGAAAGACATTAGTCATAAAAATTTTCGATCAGCCCAAATGCTTATTGATCAAAATGGGGAGAGTTACTTTAATGCTTCATTACAGGATATTAAACAGGCACTTCAGGATCTTTATGGAGAACAAGAGATTTCCTTGCAGCAGCTATCTGCAACATTTCGACGTGGTGATTTAATAAGTAGACTTCAATGAATCAAATCGGTTCAATAATTCGACTTCTTTTCTTGCAAACTCGCTTAACCTAACTTCACCGTTAGCTGAAATATTGGTGAATTTTCAAAGTTGCCTGTTGCTGTGTAACTTCACAGATTAATATAGTGCGATGCCAAAGGCACTGCGTAGCAGAGCGCAATCTTGTAGGGTGCGTTCCCTAAAACAACTTCTACCGCTTCAGCGATCGATTTTGGGGAACGCACCATGCACATTGATTGAAACTGTGAGTCTAAGTGCGATGCAGCCTTTGTGGTCCCAGTTGGGGAATGTTAGCGAAGATTGCCAATGTTTAGGTTAAAATAGAGGGGCAAAAGTGGCAACGGGGTCAGGACAATGACAGTTAATCAACTCCGCTACAGCAAAGAAGAATTCGCTCGACGTGGTAATGAGATTTATCAATCTCAGGTGCGCCCCCAAGTCGAGGAAGGCAATCATGGGAAGATTGTAGCCATAGATATCGAAACAGGTGCTTTTGAGCTTGCCAATGACACAATAACTGCTTCTAATCGATTGCTTGAACGAAACCCTGATGCTCAAATCTGGCGTGTCCGAATTGGACATAAAGGCGTTCACCGCTTTGGCGTAGGTCGTCTGCTTTAACTTTATGATGAACGGAATTGTTGATCAAAACTGCGAGGCGACGCTTCGGTTAGTCGTAAGCAATGAGAGTAAACAGAGGCAGGTAATTGATGCTGTTATTGATACAGGGTTCACAGGCTTTTTAACCTTACCTCTGACAGTAATCAACAGCCTCAACTTACGGTTGTATAGCCGTGAAGAGGGAACATTAGGGGATGGAAGTACCTGTATCTTTGACGTTTACAGTGGTCTTGTTATTTGGGACGGTGAATATCGGTATGTTGATGTTAACGCAGCCGAAACAGAACCTTTGGTCGGTATGAGTTTACTCTACGGCTATCGGATGCAACTTGATGCGATCGAGGGTGGAATAGTCGTAATTCAGTCATTGAACAGTTTAAGCTAATCGGGTGTGGAACGGTCTAACAACGTTAGTGCGATGCCGAAGGCACTGCGTAGCAGGGCGCATCGCTTCGTAGCGACAGTTTTGCACAGATTGGGATAAAATACAGATCTAACTAGCGCATTTCAAATGAGCGAAACTGTTTACGTTGAAACTAGCGTGGTTGGTTACTTAACAGCCAGACTCAGCAATAACTTGATCCTCATGGCAAACTTGGGGATTACCCAAAAGTGGTGGGACACACGCCGAGAGCAATTTACGCTTTATATCTCCCCCCCTAAAGCCTCTGATGATGCGCTTCATATTGCAGTTGCTACATTTTACGGAATTGACTATCTTTTAACTTGGAACTGTAAGCATATTGCCAATGCTCAAATACAAAAGAAACTAGCACAAATAAGTATAGAAGCAGGATATGATCTGCCAACGATTTGTACACCTAATGAACTAATGGGAGATTAATTATGTGGAAAGATGAAGTTCTAGAAGAAATTTACAGAATACGTGAAGAACACGCGAAGTCCTTTAACTATGATTTGCAAGCAATTTGCAATGATCTTCGTAAAAAACAATCCACTAGCAGCAGACAAATTATTTCGACTCCACTCAAACCTCGCAGTCAACCGCATAACAAATCGTTGCATCCGACCGCCTAGAGATGATCTGATAGAAGTTGAAGATTCTCTGTGGCGGCTGAACTCAGCCGTTAGAGCGATCTCCATCGCCCTAGGGTGCGTTCCCTAATGCAACTTCTACCGCTCCACCGATCGATTTTGGGGAACGCACCATGCTCATTGATTGAAGCTGTGAGTCTAAGCCTCGTGGGTTGGGTTGGGCGACACAAGACTGGGGCGAAAATAGCTCAATTCGCTTGAAAAAGCGAAACCCAACCACCCCAAAGGCTACTCTTTGTTGGGTTTCCTTGGGTCAACCCAACCTTGTATTCAATACTGGTTTTACATACGCAGCACCTCAGTTTTTAAAGAGATTTGACGTTTCGACGGTCGCGGAAGTTATTCCCATCCCCATCCCCATCCCTTCTAGCCCCCTTGATGCTCTTTCAAGAGTATCCATTGGCAGACGAATATCTTCTGATGGCTCAGACACTATAGTTAGGGTTTGCTGAAAAAGTTTTTCGTGGGGGTAGGAGTCAGGAGTCAGTAGCCGGTCGTCGGTCGTTTCAGGCTTTGTTGCCCTCTTTTTTTGTACCAGTTTGTGTACTATGAGGAGAATAATGCAAGGTTTTTGAATGTCCCAATCCTATTTTCTTGCACTAACATCAGATTTTAACAGGTCAAAAGCCTTATTTTCAAAGGGTTTTACCATTATTCAGCAAGTCCTAGTTACAGTTGAACCGAGTTGGGGGCTGTGGCTGGCGCAGCAGGCGGAGCTACTATTGGCGCATTCACCTGTACTACAAGTGTTGTCGCAGCACCAGCAGCACCGATCTGTGGTGCAGTAGGTGGTTTAATTGGTGGTGTGGTTGGTCTGGTTTTTGGTCCTTCGGATAATGTAAATTCACAGCCTTGAATGCTGCTTGACCTTGATTGGGTAAGCGATAATTGAGGGTATCTCCTTTAGATAAGTGGATTCCAATATGACTGAGCAACTTGATCAGGTGATTGCCCGATTGAAAGCCTTGCCAACCGATAAGCAAGACGCAATCGCAACCTTAATTCTAGAAGAACTCGAAGATGACCAGCGATGGGATGAGTCATTTGCTCGTTCTCCAGATTTGTTGGCTAAATTGGCAGCCGAAGCAATGACAGAATACCGAGCAGGCAAAACTCAAGAACTCGATCCAGAAACATTGTGAAATCTCGCACCACTGCCCAATTTCGTAAACTGTTTGCTGATCTTCCAGAGTTAGTTCAAGAGCAGACGCGCAAAGCATATCGGCAATTCAAGCAAGAGCCAAGCTACCCCAGTTTGCGATTCAAGAAAGTTCATCCAAAATTACCCATCTACTCTGCACGCATCAACAGAGATTACCGTGCTGTTGGGCAATTAGAAGATGACACAGTAATCTGGTTCTGGGTCGGTTCTCATGCGGAATATGATCTGCTCCTTGATCAGTTGTAGAAACGCCAGCTAACAACGCCCATGAACCCGACCGTATCAAAGTATGAGTTTATCCGAGAGGTTATTGGCGGCGGGTGATTGCGAACGTTAGACAGAATTTTCGGACAAATTGAGGATAAAAGATGTTAATTAGGGCTTGCTGAATAATGGTAAAACCCTTGTTGGTTAAGACTTTTAGAGTTTTTGTAAATCAAAAAGTACCAGATATGGGAGTGATCGGGGGGAAAATTCAGGGACTTTTTCCCTGAAAATTAGGTAATTGACCCCTTCAAAATCGGTAAAACCCTACACCCCACACCCCACACCCCACACCCTGCCCCCAAGAAAAACTTTTTCAGCAAACCCTAATTAGACCATCAAAGTTAAAGTTCAGGATAGAAAAACTTTATTTTGCTTTAATATTTTCCATTCTCTATATCGACTCTACGCTTGTTTTTGCACAATCTTCTCACTCAATTCTAGGAAGGTGGGACAATATTGGATTAAGTACTAATAACTTAATATCTTATAGAGTTTTTCAAAAAGATGGTCAAGTATTTGGACGTTACGATTTGGTGGACAATAATGGTAATCGAACTGGAGGAGGTCAAAAGTATGTAGCAAAATATAAAATTAATTCTAATGGGGTCATTAGGATCTTCAATCAACTTAAAGAGTCTTGTATTTTGATTAAAAGCAATGAAATGCAATGTTACTCTGACAATGAGAGACTAGGAGACCTTGGATATTACAAAAAAGGCCGATTCAAGTCTGAATTGCATCAATGTCTGATCTACCTTCATAGAATACCTCATTCGGGGTACGATAGTGCGATGCCAAAGGCACTGCGTAGCAGAGCGCAATCTTGTAGGGTGCGTTCCCTAATGCAACTTCTACCGCTCCAGCGATCGATTTTTGGGAACGCACCATGCACATTGATTGAAGCTGTGAGTCTAAGCCGCGTAGGTTGGGTTGATCGAAACAAGACTGGGGCGAAAATAGCTCAATTCGCTTGAAAAAGCGAAACCCAACCACCCCAAAGGTTACTCTTTGTTGGGTTTCCTTGGGTCAACCCAACCACAATAATTGCTGCTCTATTGATCGCCCATTTTCAGACCAAAACTCGAAATATAAGCAGATTAAATATTACTACCTATTGACAAATGAGTATATATGTTGTGGCCCTATATTTTTGTTAATGGTGAGGTGCAAGGTCTCTGGTTTTGGGAAACTCTAGAACTGCGGAAGGGGCTGTAAGCGAACGGTAATCAGTTATCATTAAGAAAACGCCGGATCGTTAACCTAACAGAATTAACCCCACAATCCCACCCGAAAAGCTTGAAAAACAGGGAACCGGTTATGCCAACCACCTACAATTGCGATTTAATTCTCTGGGCCCGGGATACGGCTCAACTTTTGCGGGAACAACGCTGGGATGCCATTGACTGGGAGCATTTAATCGAGGAAATCGAGGATTTGGGGAAAAGTGAACGCAGTGCGATTGGTTCTCAAATGGAGCGAATTTTGCTTCATCTGCTCAAGTGGCAATATCAACCCCAACGGCACTCCGATAGTTGGCTGGATTCCATCAATGATCGGCGATCGCAAATTCGTCGCAAATTAGAGGATAGTCCCAGTTTAAGCAGTTATCCCGCGCAAATTTTGGCCAAGGAATATACCAGAGCGCGTCGAGAAACCGCCAGACAAACAGGTTTAGTCCTCAGCATTTTTCCCGAGTTTTGTCCCTATACTATCGCGCAGGTGATCGAAGATTGGTGGCCCCAGTGATAGCCTTGATTAAAGGTTAAATAATCCTAAATCCGGTTATTAAAGACTGATTATTTATTCTCCCTTTTTGCCTTTTGCATGAGCAGAAAACCGGTTTCTCCGAGAAACCCGTTTTCTGTGCGTTACTCAACCGATTTAGTATTATGTGACAGTTGAGGGTGCGGAATGTGGGATTGATCGCCCATTTTCAGACCAAAACTCGAAGTATAAGCAGATTAAATATTACTACCTATTGACAAATTAAGTATTTTATGTTACAGAACGGGGTGATATACAGAAAGTTGACCTATATCGTTGCTCTGGAAATTGTTATGCAGAAAGTTTTCGTATAATGTGTAGTTAGGGCACGCAAGGAGGCAATCGTTCAATGCAATTCGCTCTCGTCAACAATGACCGCGTCGAGGCTTTCCCCGGTGGCCGCGGGTCATGTCCAATCTGCGGTTCCGAAATGGTCGCCAAGTGCGGGCCGAGAGTCATGCACCATTGGGCGCACCATCGTCCGAAGGATTGCGACCCTTGGTGGGAGAATGAAACGCCATGGCACCGCGAATGGAAGAACCTATTTCCTATTGAATGTCGCGAAGTATCGCATACCGCCGATGACGGGGAGATCCACAGGGCGGACATAAAAACCGTTACTGGAATCGTCATCGAGGTACAGCATTCGTCCATGACCGATGCCGAACGCCAATCTCGCGAAGAATTCTACGAAAACCTCGTCTGGGTGATTGACGGTTCGGGCTTCCGCAAGAACTTCGACATATATCATGGCCTTCCCGATCCGAAATCGGAACTAGCCCGCGACTTAGTGTGGGGCAAAGTACAGCGGCACATGAACGGGGCTAACGCGGGTGCGGGTTTGTTCTTTCGCCTATCAGAAGCCCGTGAAGAAAACCCTAATATTACTAAGGCAGAAGTTTGCTCCGGTAGGATACATAGCATCTATGAGATCCAAGACGAGGTTGACAAATCGTATAATGGATACCATCAGTACTATTGGGTGCGACCTCGGACGACTTGGTTGGATGCAAAGTGTCCGGTGTACATTGACTTTGGTGACGATCGCCTTGTGAAGCTTGAGATATACGACGACTCCGAATTGGAGTGCATCCGCTATGTGTCAAAACGCAAATTCGTGCATGACGCGATGGTCGAAACTCAAGCTCATGACATCGCAACTCGCTTCTACCCGCTTCCAGAGAACGTGCCCTAACAAAACGTTGCACGCGAGCGGGCAGCAACGTCAGTGCGATCGCAATCGCCGTAGGGTGCGTTCCCTAATGCAACTTCTACCGCTCCAGCGATCGATTTTGGGGAACGCACCATGCACATTGATTGAAACTGTGAGTCTAAATGCGATGCCGCTCTTGTGGGCTTAGTTGGGGAATGTTAGCGAAGATTCCAGATGTTTAGGTTAAAACAGAGGGGCAAAAGTTGCAACGGGGTCAGGCCAATGACAGTTAATCAACTCCGCTACAGCATCGCGCAGGTGATAGAAGATTGGTGGCCCCAGTGCGATCGCAATCTTGTAGGGTGCGTTCCCCAAATGCAACTTCTACCGCTCCACCAATAGATTTTTGGGGAACGCACCATGCACATTGATTGAAACTGTGAGTCTAAATGCGATGCCGCTCTTGTGGGCTTAGTTGAGAAATGTTAGCGAAGATTGCCAATGTTTAGGTTAAAATAGAAGGGCAAAAGTTGCAACGGGGTCAGGACAATGACAGTTAATCAACTCCGCTACAGCAAAGAAGAATTCGCCCGACGTGGTAATGAGATTTATCAATCTCAGGTGCGCCCCCAAGTCGAGGAAGGCAATCATGGGAAGATTGTAGCCATAGATATTGAAACAGGGGCTTTTGAAGTAGCAAAAGACAGCCTCACAGCTTCCGATCAACTTTTAGCCCGATTGACCTATGCTCAAATTTGGTTCGTAAGAATCGGACATCGAGCAGTTCATCGAGTCGGTTTGATTGGGGCAAATTTATTTCAATGATTAATCAACTCTACGCTTGTTTTTGCACAATCTTCTCACTCAATTCTAGGAAGGTGGGACAATATTGGATTAATTACTAATAACTTAATATCTTATAGAGTTTTTCAAAAAGCTTGAGTTGGGTCAATGATCAGGAAACATAACTATTTTCTAACCAAACGATTAGGAAACAGTTATGTTATGATTTTCAGAGTAAGCCGGAGATGATAAGACACCATGAAAAATCGCATCTTTACTGTTATTTTGTACAAAGAAGATAATATGTACATTGCTGAATGTCCAGAAGTTGGTACAGTAGATCAAGGAGAAACAATTGAGCAGGCGATTGCTGGATTGAAAGAAGCCACACGGCTTTACCTAGAGGAATTTACCTTACCAGAAACATCCCCTAGATTTGTGACCAGTATTGAGGTTAGTTATGCCTAAGCTGCCACGAATCTCTAGTCGGGAGGCAGTTAGATCTCTTGAACGCTTAGGCTTCGAGCAAGTTCGTCAAACAGGTAGCCATGTTGTGATGAAGAAAGAAACCGAAGATGGCAAAATTGGTTGTGTTGTCCCTGTACATCAGGAATTGAAGGTTGGTACATTAAGTGGAATTCTGAAACAAGCCCAAGTCACAGTTGAAGAGTTCATTGAACATCTGTAAAGTCTGACAAATCACTGCACTCGAAGTGATACCAAAAAAAAAGTATTTAGTTCCCCCAGAGAACCCCCTTGAGCCACATAGCACACTTTCCTCTTTTTGTCAAATTTTATGTTAAGAAAGATGTAGCTAATGGATAGGGGGATGATCAAAGATTAACCGTCTTCGTATTCGGGGATTCTCTCTTTTTTCTTCTCGGTGATATTGATGCGGGGGGGATTGTAATCTGGTTCCACGTCATCATCCCACATATCATCCTCGGCCTTATCTTCGTAATCGTCGTACTGAGGACGAGAAAAGCTTTCTGTGCGTTCTGAGCGAGCTTCTCCCCAGTTATCTTCTTCTTCCTCGTATTCTTCCTCATAATAACGAGCTTCGGCCCGTTTTTGCGGTGGGGGAGTGGCGCGCAGGGGTTCTTTTTCCCATTCGTCTTCACTCCAGCGTTCTTCAACGGGTTTAGCGGCCTCAACGGGAGTGCGGAGGGGAATACCCGTACCTAACTGATTTTCCGGACGAGCAGCGGGAGTATAATAAGCTTCTTCCTCTTCTCTTTCCCAGGGGGGACGACCAATACCCAAACGTTCCAAAACCCCCACACTAACCTGCGTGAGACGTTCTTCGGCCCCTTCAAAGACAATTAAGCGATTCGGACCGCTGCTAACCACTTCTTCAATGGCAATTTCGTAGGTACTGATCAATTGTTCGGGGATCAGAGGCAATCCCAGGGAAGCGATGACAATGGAATGTAATTGACCACTAAGGGGATCAAATTGATAATCGCGGACTTTGCCTAAAGGTTCGCCGGTTTCCGTGATCACTTCACTACCGATTAAGGGAGTATAAGCATCGATATCGACGGATTCCAAGACGTTATCATCTTCAACGAGAACCACGTCTCCCGTCTGACTGATGCTCGATAAATACATATATTGAGGCATTCCCGACAAGGAGAGGATATTATCGCGGAGTCCCAGGGCAACCACTTCTCGTTGATCGATATCTACTAGGATATCTTTAACAACGCCGAGTTTTTTGCCTGTATTGCGAGTGATAACCTGTGTATTTAAAAATTCTGAACGTAAGCGACTATTCTCTGTGATCATTTTTTCCTATGGGTAGGCGTTAGGTCGTGGGAATACGAATTAGTGTAGGCTTAATATATAGGGCGAGATCGAGGGTTAATTTACCGATATTGGCTTAGATCTTAAAGTTCCCTGAGATTAACACTTTTTTTGGCCTTGTTTGGGCGATAGTTTCGGGTGATAGATAGGGTTAAACCCATTTTAGCTAATTCTTTACATTTTTTTAGTAACAACAAAGCAGGAGCTAGAGAGAAACTCCCTTGGCTCCTGCTGCCTAGATTCTGATTACATAGTTAAAGACTGCACCTCAGTTTCGATCAGTTTCGCTAAGTCTTGCAGGAAGGAGGCCGCATCGGCCCCGTAGATGACTCGGTGGTCACTGGTGAGATTAACTGTCATCTGTTTTTGCACTCCGAATAAACCATCTTTATTGACGACGATTTGGGGACGGGAAGCACCCACTGCTAGGATCGCACCTTGGTTGGGGGGTAAGATAGCGGTAAAGCGATCGACTCCGAACATTCCCAGATTAGAAATGGTAAAAGTACCGCTATTATATTCTTCCGGTTGCAGTTGTTTACTGCGGGCGCGATCAACTAAATCTTTCCAACTGCGGGAGAGGGAATAGATATCCATCTGGTTAGCAGAGCGCAAAACCGGCGTAATTAAGCCACCATCGGGCATAGCCACGGCCACGGCCACGTTAATCGCCCCGTGGTATTGGATTCCTGCGTCGCTATAGCTGGCATTAACGATCGGATGTTTAGCGAGGGTGTTGGCTACTGCTTTTGCTAACAGGGCCGTCATGGTGACACCCTTGGATTTTAGCTGTTGATAGAGTTGATCCAGTGGGTCGGTGGTGATAGTGTAGCCCACTTGGAAGGTGGGAACCTGTAGGCTAACCGACATATTCTGGGCGACGGCTTTTTGCAGAGTGGTGAGGGGAACAGTCCGACCGACCGGGGCGCTGGCTGGAATCGGGGCTTTAGGAGCCGCCACAGGTACGCTGACGGGTTGTGGGGGAGTAATGACGGGAGCGGGGGCGGTGCTGACTTTTCCTGTCGCTTTTTCTACGTCTTCGGCGGTAATTCGTCCGTGGGGACCGCTACCCACTAGGGTTTTCAGATCCACCTTTAATTCTTTAGCCAGTTTTTTGGCCCTGGGAGAGGCGACTAAACGGCCATTATCTTTAACGGCGGCGACGGGGATCGAAACGGGAGGCGGAGCGATTTCTGGGGTCTCTACGGGCTTGCTAGGGGCGGCTGCGGCGGTTTTTCCCTGAGCTTTGGCCAGTTCAATTTCTGCTTCAGTTTCGGCAATATAGGCGATCGCTTCCCCCACGGGTGCTTCCTGGCCAGCTTCGACTAAAATTACAGCGAGATAGCCATCATAAAACGATTCCACGTCCATGTCGGCCTTGTCGGATTCGACCACTAACACCGTTTCCCCTTTGCTGACTTTTTCCCCGGGGGACTTCACCCAAGAAACTATTTTTCCTTCGGTCATGGTGGAACTGAGCGCGGGCATGAAGATATCTCGAATCATGGTGGAGTGCTTCTATCTCTAATGTTTTGAGCCATAGGGCATTTTACCACAGTTGATGGGGTTGGGGGTGTGGGGAAGTGGGGAAGTGGGGAAGTGGGGCAGTGGGGAAGTGGGGTGTGGGGTGTGGGGTGTGGGGTGTGGGGTGTGGGGTGTGGGGTGTGGGGTGTGGGGTGTGGGGAGAATAAATAAAATAATCTCCTGACTTCTGACTCCCGAATACTGACTCCTGACTCCCGACTCCTGACGACCGACTCCTGACGACCGACTCCTGACTCCTGAATACTGACTCCTGACGACCGACTCCTGACAGCTAAAATAACTGATTACAAAGGGAAAAAGAGAAGGGAAAACAGCCCCTTCTCCGTCGTATCTAGACAAAAATTGTTCTAGTTGCCAATATGGACCGGTTGTGCTTGCAGAGATTCGACTAAACCGCGCACAGCTGCCACCATAGCCACTTCATTATCCAATTGATTGATCGCCGAACCAACACCGATACCGGCCGCTCCAGCAGCGATCGCCATGGGGGCGGTGACAATCGATAAACCGGAAGCGCAGAGGACGGGAACCTTAACCGCATGGGAAATAGCGTGGGCTGCCGCTAGAGTCGGGGCGGCTTTTTCAATCAGTCCCAAAATACCGGCGTGACGGGGTTGACTGCTAGTGCCGCCTTCGGTTTGAATAATGTCAGCACCCTGACTAACTAAAGCTTCCGCTAGTCTCACCTGTTCATCGAGGGGCAGCAGATGGGGAACTGTCACAGACAGGGTAATTTCGGGCAGTAAGTCGCGAGTTTGACGGGTTAGGGCTAAAACTTCCGCCGCCTCAAAAATGCGTCCTTGAGCATAAAAACTATCGAAATTACCGATCTCAATTAAATCGGCCCCGGCCGCCACTGCCATCACCAACAATTCTGGCTCGACGGCCGATACACACACGGGTAAATTTGTCAAGGCTTTTACCGCCCGAATTAGGTCAGCATTAGCGGCAATATCGACGAAAGTTGCTCCTCCGGCTGTAGCGGCTTTAACTACTGAGAGAACCTGCGAGCGATCAAAATTATTTAACCCACTGATCACTTTCAGGGCATGACGACGGGCGAAGGCTTGCTGTAAGGTAAAATTGATCATCGGAAATTTTGGGTCTGAAACCCCGTCGTTCTACGACGGCTTTACTGTTAAATATTAGCACATTTACGAAATATATGCTAAAATGTGATACATGGAAAAAGCCTATTCGTTTCGATTTTACCCAACACCCGAACAAGAGTCGCTATTGCGGCGCACATTGGGCTGTGTAAGATTAGTTTACAACAAAGCTCTCCATGTCAGAACACAAGCTTGGTACGAAAAGCAAGAAAGAGTAGGCTACGCTCAAACTTCTTCAATGCTAACCGAGTGGAAAAAACAAGAAGAATTAGACTTTCTCAATGAAGTAAGCTGTGTACCCTTACAACAAGGGTTAAGACATTTACAAACAGCTTTCACTAATTTCTTTGCTGGTCGTACTAAGTATCCTAGCTTTAAGAAAAAACATCAAGGAGGAAGTGCCGAATTTACCAAGTCTGCTTTTAAATTTAAAGACAAACAAATCTATTTAGCTAAATGCACGGAACCTTTACCTATTCGATGGTCAAGACAAATACCAGAAGCTTGTGAACCAAGCACAGTAACAGTCAGATTACATCCTTCTGGACGTTGGCATATTTCAATAAGATTTGATGACCCAACGATTAAGCCATTACCAGTAACAGATAAAGCCATTGGAATTGACTTAGGAATTAGTAGCCTCGTGATTACCAGCAATGGCGATAAAGTATCTAATCCTAAGCATTTTAAAAAGCATTATCGGAGACTGCGAAA
>NZ_JAPZSZ010000181.1:0-5364 GCF_027532095.1 Microcystis sp. LE19-195.1E | reverse complement strand
ACGATACTGATTAACCTTTTCTTTCTTCTGGTGTCCCCTAGGTCTGCATACTGTAATTCTTGGGCTGCCCATTTCTCCATTTTTTTGCTTACCTCCACCTTAATTCCTTCTTTCAAAACTATACCTATCAATCGTTTCCCTTTTTTTTAAGTTTCTTCTCTTTTTGTTAAGAAAGATCCGACTAATGGATAGCTTGATAAGGGGGGTGCCGATAGGCGGGGGGATCCCCCCTTAATCCCCCCTTGATAAGGGGGGCATCTGACAACTTTTAACGCCTACCTACTTAAGTAGCTAGACACAATTAATTAAGTATATCTAACTACTTCTTCCATGAGTGCATGAGTGCCTATCCTCACCAAGAAGTTAATTTTGTCCTATTACTTATATATATTATTTTCAGTGATCACTGTTCACTGATTACTGATTACTGATCACTGAATTTAGGCTTCTTGGTTGACAAAAGGCAATAAAGCCATTAAACGGGCCCGTTTCACCGCTTCAGTTAAATCTCGCTGTTGTTTAGAAGTTAAACCGGTGATACGTCTAGGCAGAATTTTGCCGCGTTCGGTGATGAATTTGCGGAGGAGTTCGGTGTCTTTGTAGTCAATCGGTTGACTGGGGGAGATGGGAGAGAGACGTTTACGATAGTAGCTCATAGATTTGTAAAGATTGCTTGACTTTTTAACTAAAGTGTGTTTACTTAATTTCCTTGTGGACGGTGTGCTTATTGCAGTGGGGACAGTATTTCTTGATTTCCAGTCTGCCGGTGGTATTGCGCCGGTTTTTGCTGGTGGTGTAGCGAGAAACGCCGGGGGTACGCTTATCGGGATTACTGCGGCATTCCGTGCATTCTACAGTGATGATCAGGCGAACGCCTTTTTTACTAGCCATAACAACAGGGGATCGGGTAAATTTACACGCAATCGATCATTATGACATATCTGGGGCTTTTTAGGCAAGAGCGGCCGGGGCGAACGCAGGGAATTGTCGGCTAAAAAGTTCAGTTTGGGATGAAATCCAGCACAAAAAAGCTAGAATAATCACAGCAGTTGGCGAGGATGAGGAAAAATGACGATAAGATTGGGTAAACCGATTTTAGTGACGGGGATAGGCATTACCATCGCTTTAACCCTGGGGGAAACTCTCAATAGTAAACTGAGCGAAATCGGTTCCTGGGGTATTTTAGGTGCGTTTGTCCTTGGTGCCGGTATCTGGTTTTGGCAAAAACCCAACTCGAAAATCGATTTTTCCCCCCCCACTCCCCTGAGTCTAGAAAAGGTTAAACAAGCGATTAGCAAGGCCGAGAAGATAATTAATTATCTGGCCAAAGAAGACCCCAATCAAGACTTAACCCCACTTAAAACCAGTTTAACCCAATTAAACCAAGAATTTAGTCGCCAAGACCTGAAAATTGCCATTACCGGCGCTAAAAAAACCGGTAAAACTGCCTTAAAAAAACTACTAGAAAGCGGCAACTTTGGAGAATATATCGCTTTTCTGGAAACGGAACCCCTTCTGACTCTCAACTCCACCGCTAACCAGAAAAAGTCCCTGGCAGCCGACTTAGTTTTGTATCTGATCAATGGGGATTTAACCGATTCCGAATGGCAAATCCTCCAGCAATTCGATCAAATGCACCAGCGTGTTATCCTGTTACTCAATAAACAGGATCGTTTACCCGCCGAAACCAGAGAAGAAATTCTCCTTTCCCTAAAACAAAGACTGAAAGAAACTATTCCTGCTCATCATATTTTAGCCATAGCCGCTGCCCCTGAACCCCTAAAAGTTCGTCAACATCAAAGCAATGGGGAAATCAAGGAATGGACGGAACCCCAAACGGTAGTTATCGATCCTTTAGATAATCATCTCCAACAAATTATCAGACAAGAAAAGTCCGAATTAGTTCTGGGAACTATCTGGAGACAAGCGCTAGAATTAGCAAAGGAAACCAAACAATTACTTAATCAATCCCGACGCAAAAAGGCTTTACCTGTTATCGAACAATACCAATGGATAGCCGCTACTGCCACTTTTGCTAATCCTCTTGCGGCCCTAGATTTAGTTTTAGCGGCAGCTACTAACGCTCAAATGTTAGTGGATTTAGGGGCCATTTATCAACAAAAAATGTCCCTTGAACAAGCAAAAACAGCCATGGCCACCCTAGGGAAGATGATGGTACAATTAGGCATGGTAGAAGTGACAACCCAGGCATTAGGAACGATTCTCAAGGGAAATGCGATTACTTATATCGCCGGTGGTACAGTGCAGGGAATTGGGGCAGCCTATCTAACTCGTTTAGCTGGTTTAAGTTTAATTGAATATTTCCAAGAACAGGAAATTAACGAGCAGCTGAATAATGATTGGAATTGGACGAGTTTGCAGAATAAAGTTAAACAGGTCTGGGAACAAAATCAGCGCCTAGCATTTTTACAGGATTTTGTCAAGCAAACGAGCGCTCGTTGGTCGGCATTTTCCGGTTAAAAAATCTAGTTAAGAACCGGTAAAAGGTAAATGCTGACGTAGCACATCCCAGCGCGAACAATCCCAATAATCGATATGAGAAATAATCAGATTATTGTTATCGAGAGTTAATTCACTGCGTCCAGAAATAGCGATGCGTGGCCGCCAAGGTAAAGGAGTTGTCCAGTGCAATGTCCAACGGGTATTAATAATATTTCCCTGCTGTTCAATTGCGTGGACATCCATCTTGATAGCTTGGAACCATTGACTCATAAAACCAATCATTTCCCGATAGCGTTTAATCCCCCGAAATTGATTGAGAGGGTCTTGAAAATAAACGTTATCAGCATAAATATCATAGGTTTGATCGAGGGGAAATTTTTGATAATCTTGCTGCAAAATAGCGATAATATCCATAAAGTAAGTAATTAGTTATAATTAAATTGAAGATAGATTTTGCCTTTGATCCCCCCTGCCCCCCTTGATAAGGGGGGTATCTGACAATTTTTAACAGCTACCTACTTGGCAAATTATTCCCGATAGCTATTGCCTTTTTTCACTGCTGAGGGGTCACTGTTAACTATTAAAAGATCACTCCCGTCAAACTAAAGGGACGGACTTCGGTAATTTTAACCTTAACAAATTTGCCTCGCAATTCCTCAATATCTCCCGTAAAGAAAGTTAAGCGATTGCCTCTAGTTCTTCCCATAACTTGACTAGCATCTTTAGGGTTAACGTCTTCCACTAAAATTTCCTCAATTCTGCCTAAATATCTTTGGGAACGTTCAGCGGCTTTTGTGGCCACTAAATGATTTAATCTTTGTAAGCGATCGCTTTTTACCTGCTCACTTAATTGATCATCCCAAATAGCGGCAGGAGTCCCGGGACGGGGAGAATAGGCAGCGGTATTT
This sequence comes from Microcystis sp. LE19-195.1E, assembly GCF_027532095.1. Lineage (NCBI taxonomy): Bacteria > Bacillati > Cyanobacteriota > Cyanophyceae > Chroococcales > Microcystaceae > Microcystis > Microcystis sp. LE19-195.1E. The sequence goes on along the minus strand of NZ_JAPZSZ010000181.1, from coordinate 1,993 downwards.
AATTGATCAAAACCAATCTCATCGACTAATTTTAAAGTATTCTCGAACTGTGCCTCTGTTTCTCCGGGGAATCCGACAATCGCATCGGCACTAATGGCAGCATCCGGCATTAAATCGCGAATATTAGCAATAATTTGTCGGTATTTTTCCTGAGTATAGCCCCGTTTCATGGCCTTGAGGATATCATTATCCCCCGATTGAAAAGGGATATGAAAATGTTCACAAACTTTAGGTAATTCCTGACAAGCTTTAATCAAACGTTCGGTAAAATAGCGGGGGTGACTGGTGGCAAAACGGAGACGTTCAATGCCGGCCACATCGTGAACGTAGTAGAGTAAATCGGTGAAATTGTGCAGATGTCGGCCGCTTGCCGTCACTCCGGGTAAATCCCGTCCGTAGGCATCGATATTTTGACCTAAAAGGGTGATTTCTTGATAACCCTGTTGTCCTAATTGTGCCATTTCTGCTCGAATTGCCGCAGGAGTGCGAGATTGTTCCACCCCGCGCACCCCCGGAACCACACAATAGGTACAGCGTTCATTGCAACCATAGATGACGTTCACCCAAGCGGTAATATTACTATCCCGGCGCGGTTTGGTGATATCTTCCATGATGTGGATGGGTTCGGTGGCCACCACCTGGGAACCGTCAAAAACTTGTTGTAATAAGTCTCCCAAGCGGTTTGCGTGTTGGGGACCGATAATTAAATCCACTTCGGGAACCCGTCTTAATAATTGTTCCCCTTCCTGTTGAGCCACGCAGCCAGCGACCACTAGAGTAAGATCGGGTTGAGTTTGTTTGCGTTTAGCCTGTCTGCCGAGATAGGAATACACCTTCTGTTCGGCATTATCGCGAATTGTACAGGTATTGTAGAGGATTAAATCGGCTTCGTTGGCATCCTCAGACCATTGAAACCCCAAATCTTCTAAAATACCCGCCATGCGTTCGGAGTCAGCTTTATTCATCTGACAACCAAAGGTGGTGATATGGTAACGACGTGGGGACTTATTCATGATGCTGGCTACAGAAACAATAGTGCAGGTTTCTATTTTAGGCTATTTATCCTCTGACTTGAAAGAAGCGGTCGGCGGTCGGCAGGATTCAGGAGTCGGGATTCAGGAGTCAGGATTCAGGAGATTATTTTTATTTATTGTCCCCACACTCCACACCCCACTTCCCCACTTCCCCACACCCCCACTCCTCAAATCATAATTCATAATTAATAATTCCCACTTGCCACTCCCCAGAAAAAGCATACTCAGCCATACAAGCAAATAAAACGGCTCTTCGTTACTCTTTATGCTAAATCAACAGACAAGATGCCAAGATAACATACTTCTAACCCAAAAATTCCGAAAGTTTCTAAAGCCATAGCCTCTTCTTTTTATTAGTTTAAGTTTATTGTTGATTCCCTCGACCACCCCATTCGTTGTCCTTCGCTCGAAATAACTAATTATTTCTCCAAACCAGTTTCGGATTGTTTGACAACTCTTGGTAAAAACACTGGAGGATTTTGCCAACCATTCCGAGATGGATAGCATTCCCTCTGTCGGATTCTCTGAGGTTTCATAAATCTTTCTGAATTCTTCCTTTAATTCCTGCATCTTTTTCAAATTTGGAAAAGTTTCTTTGATATCTTCTAGTTTGATTTTTTGGGGTTCCGTTAAATCTTTTTCATTTTTTAACAAGCTATACTTACTTCGCTTTAAAACTTCTAGCTTCGCTTCTTTTTCCGCTTTCTGTTTTTTATTTTTCTGCGCTTCTACCGCTCTTTTTTCTGCTCTTCTCTGTTCGTCTAACTCTTGATTAATTTGTTTCATTACATGGAATCTATCAGCGACTACCTCGGCCGATGGCATCAATTCTTTCACCAGATTTTTATAGGGCAACCAAAGGTCTATGCTCACTTCTTCAATTTGCTCTAACACCTCTTTTCCCCACCCAGTAAGCGTTTCCCTCAACTCTTCTTGTGTTCGCTTCTCTAGAATAGCTA
>NZ_JAPZSZ010000281.1:0-12212 GCF_027532095.1 Microcystis sp. LE19-195.1E | reverse complement strand
AACAAAAGAGCATTGTTCACAATCAAAAACTCTTTCGGATAAAGATAGAGACTCTTTTTTGTATCCACAATTGGAACAGATTTTGCTACTGGGGAACCATCTATCAGCTACGATTAACTCCGCACCATACAACTGAGTTTTTTTGTTGGCTTTTGAAACTATTTCAATAACTTGAACCTCCTTCTGAAGTGCGGAATGTAGCCCTCTAAAATACCTCTGAGGGGGTTGCGGGCTTTTTCTTCTAATTTTTTACCCCGCACCCAAAGGACAGCACAAAATCCTTACCGCTTCCTTGCCTTTTTCCCATATCCTAACTACCAATATAACACTATTTCATTAATCAGAAAAATTACTTAAAAAACTCTGTGTCCTCTGGGTCTCTGTGGTGAGCAATCAATTACTCAATCGACACTTTAGACATCTTCCACTACTTTTACCATTCCTTCTCGACCAACTTCTCCTAACTTTTCTCCCCAAACCTCCCAGCAATCTTCACAGGATTTTCCTACTCGTTTTTTGACGTTAATTCGGTAATAAAAATGTGTTTCATTATCTCCCACTAATTCCCCCGGAAATATTTCCCAATTGGGACTGACTAACAGCAGGAGTTCGTTAATTGGATCGTAAATATCTACCTCTGGATGCGCTCTTTCGGCAATTCGTTTTAACTTGATATCTGGCAGATACATAAATTTAGGTTCACAGCAGGAATTAACCATCAGCCACAGACAACCTGGCCCCTCCACTCGGTAATTAACCCACGCGATTGCTGCTGCTATTTCTAACATTTCATCTGGCATTTCATCAGGAGTGGGTAAGTGTAAATCCACTCGCATTATCCAATCACAAGATTCCTTTTTAGCCATGATTTTATAACTCCATATAGAACATTTTTACTAACCAATGACACGAGCGGGTATTTAACGGGATGGTCTGGGATTTTAGAAGCTCTATATCTGTCAGCACTTGAGAAAAATTAACCCATTACTTTAATAATAATAAACGCCGGGGAGATAAAGTAACAGTCCAAGGCAAAGCTTGCTCCTTAATTTCTAACCATTTATCCTTATATAACTCTGCTTGGATATGAAAATCGCGGTCGTGGTTGGAGGGTTGATTAAGTTTTAGATAGAGAGTCACCCGATGGGGTCCTTCAATGGCATTAGCTAACCAACAGGGAAAAGTATTAATATCGCCTAAATCTCGACCAAAAATAATTTGATGGGCGCGAATTCCCGTATGAGCTAAATAGTCGGGAATCCCGGGAACAGTGTGTAATTTAACATCCCAATCAATGGCCTCCAATTGTTGATTATTAATAATTACAGCACGGGAAAAATTCTTACAGCCAGTAATTTTTGCCAAACTAACGCTATCTGGTCGCTCAAAAATTTTCTGTTTAGAATTATTAGCAATTGCCCGCCCTTTTTCCATAACTAATAAATTCTCACATATTCGATAGGCTTCATCCATATTGTGGGTAACAAAAATTGTCACGCCATCGTAATTACTTAAAGTTTTGATCATCTGACGTTCTAATTGAGCGCGTAGATGGGTATCAAGGGCAGAAAAAGGCTCATCTAATAATAAAGCTTCCGGACGACTAGCTAAAGCGCGAGCGATGGCGACCCGTTGCTGTTGTCCCCCCGATAATTGATGGGGATAACGGTTTTCCATGCCGGGTAACTGCACTAATTCCAATTGGTTGGCAATCTGCTGTTTAATAACTTTTTTAGATAAGTTTTTGGGGAGACTAAAAGCGATATTTTCTGCCACGGTGAGATGGGGAAAAAGGGCATAATTCTGCACCACAAAACCGATACGACGCTGACGACTGGGGAGATTAATTCCCTTTTCGGAATCGAAGAGAATGCGCCCATTTAAGACAATACGACCCCTTGAGGGCGTTTCCACACCAGCCAGCGATCGCAAAATCAGGCTTTTTCCCGATCCCGAAGCCCCTAATAGTCCTAGGGGCTGATTTTGGCAGTTAAAAGTTACCGAGAGGTTAAAACCGGGTAAATATTTCTCTATATCAACAAATAAGCCTATTTTATCCCTATAATGCTGATTTTCAGCTTCTAAAAGGGCAAAATCCCGACCCTCCCAGGGTGGCAGCCAGTCCTCCATCTCGTTAGGTTTGCTTTCTCCCGGTCGTCCTAATTGCTGTTTGCGTTGACTTTGCCAGAGATTAACGGCGATAATCCCCGATAGGGAGATTAATATGATAATAAACACCCATATCCAAGCCTCAGTCATCGCTCCTGCTTCCACAGCGAAGAAAATCGCCATCGGGATAGTTTGAGTTTGCCCCGGAATATTACCCGCTAACATCAAAGTCGCCCCAAATTCCCCCAAAGCGCGGGCAAAAGCTAGGGTTAATCCCGCTAATACCCCGGGGAAGGAGAGGGGCAAAAGTACGCGCCAGAATATTTTCCCTTCCGATGCCCCTAGGGTGCGGGCAACCTGTAGGATGTTGGCATCCACCTGTTCAAAAGCCCCTAGGGTGGTTTTGTACATCAGGGGAAAAGCCACCACCGTCGCGGTGATAATGGCGGCATACCAAGTAAAAACGACGCGAAAGTTAAATAAGTCTAATAACTGTCCTAAGGGTCCGTTTTTGCCGAATAGGAGCAGTAAAATGAAGCCTACCACCGTCGGGGGCAAGATTAAGGGTGCGACGAAAACTCCCTCGATTAGGGATTTCCACCGTCCGCGATAGCCTAACATCCAATAAGCGGCGGCAATACCGAGAAAAAAGATGATTATCAGGGCAATGGTGGCGGTTTTTAGGGATATCCATAGGGGGGAAAAGTCGGGCATTTTTCAGGGGTCAGGGGTTGGGTTTTGGGGTTTTGGGGTTTTGGGGTTTTGGGGTCTTGGAGTGTTGGGGTGTTGGAGTGTTGGGGTTTTAGTTGAAATTCCCCACTTCCCCACTACCCCACTTCCCCTAAATTATCTGGCTATTCCGAAGCCGAATTTTTCAAAAATGTTTTTAGCGGCTGCCCTGGTGAGATATTGGGCGAAAGTCTTGGCAGCTTGCGGGTTTTTACTGGCCTTGATCACAGCTATCGGGTAAATAATCGGAGAATGGAGATTATTGGCAGCCGTAGCCACTACTTTTACTTGGTCGGAAATTTTGGCATCGGTGATGTAAACAATGCCAGCATCGGCGTTACCAGTTTCTACGGCGGCGAGAACATTACGGACGGAGTTGGCAAAGACCAGTTTTGGTCTTATTTGCTCTAAAATGCCGAGATTTTTCAGAACTTCTTCGCTGTACTGACCGACGGGAACGCTGCGCGGTTCACCCACGGCAATTCTTTGGACATTACTGTTAGTCAGGGAACGAAAATCGCTGATTTTTAGGGTGGAATTCTTGGGAACGATTAAAACTAGGCGATTAGTGAGCAGTTTTCTTCTGGTGCTTGTATCGATCAAACCAGCTTTTGCTAAAGCGTCCATTTGCTTAGTCGCGGCCGAGAGGAAAACATCGGCCGGCGCACCTTGTGTAATTTGCTGTTGCAAAGCCCCCGACGCACCAAAGTTATAGTTAACTTTAATGTTGCCATGGGCTTTTTCAAACCCCGGCTTGATTTCTTCTAGGGCATCTTTGAGACTAGCGGCGGCAGAAACTAGAATTGTCTGGGTTTGTGCGGTGGTGATAGTAGATGAAAAAAGGTTTATTCCTAGAGATAATAAGCAACTAAGGGCAATTGAGCCGATAAAAGCCAGAAAATATCGTCTTTTCATCAATATTGATAGCAAGCGATCGATATTTATACATCTATCACAACCAATCCACCGCCCGAAATCTGTATCTAGGGTTTGCGGCAAAAAGTTTTTCTTGGGGAAGTGGGGTGTAGGGTGTAGGGTGTAGGGTGTGGGGTGTGGGGTGTGGGGAGAATAAATAGAAATAATCTCCTATCTCCTATCTCCTGTCTCCTGTCTCCTGTCTCCTGTCTTCTGTCTCCTGACTCCCGACTCCTAGAACTTAGGGAATCCTGTGAATTTTGAGGAAATTAGTGCCTTTAGTTTTCTGCATGGGAATTCCCGCCATAATCAGGATTTTATCGCCCGATTGCGCTAGATTTTTCTGAAGTAGAATTGATTCCGTTTGCTTTAACACATCCTCAAAGACAGACACCTGATGATCAAGAAGAATCGGGATCACACCCCAGACTAGGTTGAGACGGTGATAGACTCGTTTATTGGGAGTCATGGCAATGACGGGAACCGAGGGACGTTCCTTAGAAGCCAGTAGCGAAGTGTAGCCGGAGGTGGTAAAAGTGACAATATAACGGAGATCAAGGGTTTGATCGATCGCCACTAAAGCCTCACTGAGAGCGTGAGTTTCATCGGACTGATTGGGGGGAACATTATCAAACTTCACATCCGCTTCCACATCATGGGCGATTTTGGCCAACATAGCCACAGCTTTGACGGGAAAATCTCCCACTGCTGATTCCCCCGATAACATCACCGCATCGGTTCCATCGATAATCGCATTAGCCACATCACTAGCCTCGGCCCGAGTCGGTCGGGGATTGTTAATCATGCTTTCTAACATCTGGGTGGCAGTGATGACGGGAATAGTTTTCATGTTGCAGAGTTTGATAATGCGTTTTTGCAACATGGGGACTTTTTCGGCACTTAATTCTACCCCCAAATCGCCCCGGGCCACCATAATTCCGTCACATTCCTCGATAATTGACTCCAAATTTTCGATCGCTTGCGGTTTTTCAATTTTAGCTATCACTGGCATATCCGCATGATTTCTCTCGGCTAAAAATGCCTTAATCGCTTTGATATCTTCTCCTTTACGAACAAAACTGAGGGAAACCCAATCAACCCCCTGAGAAAGACCAAATTCTAGGTCTTGTTTGTCTTTTTCGGTCATGGAAGGTAAGCGCAAATTGAGACGGGGTAGATTAACTCCCTTGCGACTTTTGAGAATTCCTCCCTCCAACACTTGACATTTTAGGTCTTTTCCGTTAATTTCAACGATTTTTAGCTCTAATAAGCCATCATCAAGGAGAATTTGCTCACCTAACTTGGCTTCCTCGGCCAGATAGGGATAATCGATCGAAACGGTGTTCGCTTCTCCCCGATACTCATCCATGGGTACAAGGGTGAGATAATCGCCGTCGTTGATGGGAATGGAACCATTGGGGAGATTACCAACGCGAATTTTCGGCCCTTGTAAATCTTGCAGGAGAGTGATAGGATTGTCTAATTCTTGAGAAATTTGCCGTAAAAGGGTAACAACTCTCGCATGATCTTCGTAGCTACCGTGGGAAAAGTTTAGCCGCGCTACATTCATCCCCGCACCGATCATCTGCTTGAGGACTTCTGGAGAATTACTCGCAGGGCCGATCGTGGCTACGATCTTAGTTCTATGGGTAATAATTGACATGGAACCCTTACTAATCAATCTTGGGACGATTACATGATATTCACTTTAGGTTAACTAAAAGTGAAGCGGAAAACAAATTAAGCTTTTCCACAGACTTGCCATCGCTCCGAGTCCTCTCCTTAGCCGTCAGGAGTCAGCTATCAGCAGCAACCGTTGATATCTTTAAGGTAGGATAAACTAATAACCATCTCCGCTCGTTTAGATTTCGTTATGACCAACACATTAGACGATAAAGCCATAGTCAAGGACTATTTTAACGCCACAGGATTCGATCGCTGGCGCCGGATTTATGGGGATGGCGAAGTTAACAAAGTACAAAAAGATATTCGCATCGGTCATCAACAGACGCTCGATACCGTTATCGGTTGGTTAGAAAGTGATGACAATTTGCCTAATCTCTCAATCTGTGATGCTGGTTGTGGAGTCGGTAGTCTTAGTATTCCCCTCGCTAAAGCGGGCGCAACTATTTTCGCCAGTGATATTTCTGAGAAAATGGTGACAGAAGCTAAGGAAAGAGCGGCCAAAGAGTTAGCAGATACTGGTAAACTCACCTTTACCGTTCAAGATTTAGAAGCATTAACCGGCCAATATCACACGGTCATCTGTCTTGATGTTCTCATTCACTATCCCACAGAAGAAGCCTTAGGCATGATTAAACACCTGGGATCCCTAGCTCAATCCCGTTTAATCCTCAGTTTTGCCCCTAAAACCTGTTTATTAACCATTCTCAAGAAAATTGGTCAATTTTTCCCCGGTCCGAGTAAAACCACTCGCGCCTATCAACACAAGGAAAAAACTATTGTCGCCGCTCTCAACGAAAATGGCTTTAAAATTGAACGGACGAGTATGACTAGCACTCGTTTCTATTTTTCCCGTATCCTCGAAGCTGTCCGCAGTGAATAAATAATGGCAGTCACCACCAGCAAATTAATCGAGTGGAAACAGCAAAAACGCGCGATTGTCACCCTCACAGCTTGGGATTATCCGATCGCTCGACTGCTCGATCAAGCAGGAATTGATATTATCTTGGTAGGTGATTCCTTGGCTATGACCGCTTTGGGCTATCCTACCACTTTACCGATCACCCTAGAGGCGATGATTCACCACGCGGCGGCCGTGTCTCGTGGGGTAAAACAAGCTTTAGTTGTCTGTGATTTGCCTTTTCTCAGCTATCAGGAAAGTGTCAGTCAGGCAATTCACTCCGCCGGAAGGATGTTAAAGGAAGCGGGAGTGCAAGGGGTAAAATTAGAGGGAGGTTATCCCGCTATGATCGAGACTATTAGCCGTTTAACCGAGATAGGCATCCCTGTTATGGGTCATATCGGATTAACTCCCCAGTCAGTCCATCGGTTAGGATACCGTCAGCAGGGAAAAACTCCATCGGATGCACAAAGACTAATCGAGGAAGCTTTAGCCTTGGAGAAAGCGGGAGTATTTGCCCTGGTTTTGGAACATATTCCCGCCAATTTAGCCGCTACTATTACCGATAAATTGACTATCCCGACGATTGGTATCGGTGCGGGGGAAGATTGTGATGGTCAGGTGTTGGTAACGGCGGATATCCTAGGATTAACCGAAAAAGCTCCCCCTTTTGCCAAAGTTTATGCTAATTTAAGCGAAACAATTACAAAAGCAGTGGTGGAATTTGCCAAGGATGTGAGGAGAAATGAATAGCGGCGAAAAAGCTACCTTTGGGGCCGGCTGTTTTTGGAAAACCGAGGACGCATTTCGGCGTTTACCTGGTGTTTTAGCGACTTCTGTGGGTTATATGGGGGGAAATTTCCCCAATCCTAGTTATCTCGATGTGTTATCGCGAATTACCGGTCATGCGGAAGTGGCACAAATTGCCTATAATCCCCACGAAATAAGCTACGAGGCGTTATTAGCCGTTTTTTGGTCAATCCATGATCCGACTCAGTTAAATCGCCAAGGACCGGACCGGGGAGAACAATATCGATCGATTATTTTTTATCACACCCTGGAACAAAAGTTAATCGCCACTGCTGGCAAGCGTCAACTACAACTATCGGGAAAGTTTCAGCAGGATATCGTTACTTTGATCGAACCCGCAGGAGATTATTATCTGGCCGATCAGTCCCATCAACAGTATTTGGAGAAAAAACAGGCTCGATCGGTCGCGGATTTCCAGAAGAAAATATAAATACAGGTTCGGGGTATAATGTAAAGTTGCTTTCGCAGGAGATCAGGAAAAATGCCCGAGGCGGTCGGAGTCATTCAAACGTTGGGTTTTCCCCCCGTTTTAGCGGCGGCGGATGCCATGGTTAAAGGGGGACGAGTCACCCTAGTTTATTTTGATCTAGCGGAAAGGGGCGAATTTTTGGTGGCGATTCGCGGTCCGATTTCCGAGGTTAAACCAGCAGTAGAGGCAGGATTAGCGGCGGCGATGACCGCTTTTGGTGGTAATGTGGTCAGTCATTACATCGTACCGAATCCTCCAGAAAATGTACTGGCAGTTTTACCAGTGCAGCATACGCCTAAGTCAGACCGTTTTCGCAGTTAATTTCCCTAGCGATTTACCCCAAACTAGACTATAGTTAAAGACTGGAAAATAGATTGGATTCTATCAATTAAACTTATCTGATTTTTGTTATTAGGAGTTAATTTATGACAGCCCAACCCGCGGTGGGATCGATCGAGACCAAAGGTTTCCCCGGTATTCTAGCGGCCGCCGATGCGATGGTAAAAGCAGGACGGATCACGATTGTTGGTTATTTAAGGGCAGGAAGCGCCCGTTTTACCCTCAATATTCGTGGGGATGTACAGGAGGTAAAAACCGCTATGGCTGCCGGCATTGAAGCCGTCAATAAAACCGAGGGGGCAGCTTTAGAAACCTGGGTAATTATTCCCCGTCCTCATGATAACGTGGTGGCTATTTTACCGATCGATTATAGCGAGGCAGTGGAACCTTTTCGCGCCGCCGCCGACGGTGCGATCGCACCGATTCGTCGTTAATATTCAAGGTCAATTTTTTGTTACTGGTTGGAACTTGTCTAGTTCCAACTTAGTTTTTGATGATGATTTAAGTTTTAGTCAGAAAACCGAATTTGATAATTGCTGCAACAGTTGCACCGATAACAGTGACTATCAAAGCCCATATTTGAGCCGTTGCCCTTTCTTTCAAGTCTTTGACATCTTCTTTGATTTGGGAAACTTCGGTCTCTATTTTCGGCAATACTTCTAGTTTTGTTTCGATTCCCTTCAGGTTTCTGACATCTTCTTTGAGTTGGGAAACTTCGGTCTCTATTTTCGGCAATACTTCTAGTTTTGTTTCGATTCGCTCTAACCGATTGTCAAGTTTAGCGAGAATATCTTTTAAGTCAGTTTCAATGATAATAGGGTTACTCATGGGGAGATTCCTAGATTTTTATGGCTTTGTTTATCGTCAGGTTTGGGAATCGCCGTCTGTTTTACGGCGGCGAGGATCTCAGGTCTTACTCGACTCGATTAAAGCGCTAGTCAACCCTTCTAGGGTGTATTCTTGCGCCTCGATATCAACACGACCAAATAACTCTTGACAGGTTTTTGAAGTTTGCGGACCGATAGAAGCCAGACAAACTTTTTCTAATAGGGAATTAACCGATAATTCTGCCGTTTCTTGCAGCAATAACCGATAAAAATTCTGGACGGTTTTGGAACTGGCAAAGGTGACTATATCGACTTTCCCATCTCGAAACGCTTCCCAGATGCCACTATCCATGCGTGCCGGACATCCGGAATAATATGCGGCCACTTCCGTCACCTGACCAGCTTTGGCCGTTAATTCCTTAACTAATATGTCTCTGCCTCCCGTTTCCACGCGAGGAAAGAGGAATTTTTGCCCCCTAATCGGGTCGGGAAACTCGTTTACCAAGGCATCGGCGACAAAATCCCCCGGGATAAAATCCGCTTTTAATCCCCGTGAGTGCAAAACTTGGCTGGTTTTTTTGCCCACCACGGCGATTTTTATGGTTGCTAAAGCCCTAGCATCTTTTCCCCAAAATGTCAAGCGATCAAAGAAAAAATTAACAGCATTGGCAGAAGTTAAAATCAGCCAATCAAACTCTTGTAACTGAGCGATGGCATCGTCTAAACCTTGCCAACGGTCGGGGGGACGAATCTCTAAAGCGGGCATTTCCAGAACTTCTGCGCCTTGATTTTGCAAAATTTCGCTAAATTGACTCGTTTGCTCGGCGGCACGGGTAATAACAATAGTTTTACCTCCTAGGGGTGGGGGAGAGGACATAATCGCCAGATCCACAACTTGACCAATGACCATAATAGAGGGTGAGAGGGACACCCCGGCGGTTTGAGCGAGAATATTTTCTAAAGTGCCGCGCCAAATTTGTTGATCCTTGCGTCCCGCCTGGCGGATAATAGCGATCGAGTCGTGAATATTCCGCCCATTTTGGCATAATTTCTCGATAATTTGCCCTAAAGACTGACCGGCCATCAATAGCACCAGCGTATCAATTTTAGCTAAAGCTGACCAATCGAGAGACTCGGGATCGTGAGCGCTCAAGACCGCAAAACAGCGACTAATATCCTTTTCCGTCAGGGGAATTCCGGCCAATAAAGGAGCGGCCAAAGCGGAGGAAATTCCAGTTATCAGTTCAAAATCACAGCCAGCCCGCTTTAGGGCCAACATTTCAGGATATACTCGCCCAAAAACCCCCGGATCACCACTTTTAAGCCGAATAACTCGTTTTCCCTCTTGACAATAATTAACCAATATCCGATTAATCTGATTTTGCTCGGCGCCGGGTTGTCCTCCCCGTTTGCCCACATCGACTAAAACACAGGTTTTCGGCACGAGGGAGAAGATTTGACTATCCACTAGGGCATCATACAGCAAAACCTCGGCCGTGGCTAAAATTGCTCGCGCTTGCAGGGTGAGAAAACTGCTCTGACCGATTCCCGCACCGAGAAGATAAACTTTACCCCGGGGATAGACGACTCCTGACATAATCGCAAATTTGGGTTTAATCTTTAATTTAGCACTTGGAGAAGATACAAATTACTAGCGCAACCAGGGCAGCAGTAAAGTGACGAAATAATATACTAGGGGAGCGGTGAAGACATAACTATCAGTGCGATCGAGGATACCACCGTGACCGGGGATTAACTGCCCGGAATCCTTGACCCCGGCATCGCGTTTCATCATCGATTCGGTCAAATCGCCCAATAAACTGACAATACCAATTAATAAGCCCAAAATTAGGCCCGTCAGCTGCCAATAGGGCCAATCTAAATACCAAGCACCCAACTCGGCCACCGCTATACTGCCTAAAATGCCAAAAAAGGAACCTTCCACGGTTTTTTTGGGACTAATCAGCGATAAAATGGTTTTACCTAACCATTTTCCCATGATATAAGCTCCGATATCGGCGGCCCAAATGCAACCGAAAGCTAGAAAAGTCACCGTCAAAGCGGCCGGGAATAATTTCGGTTCCATCCACGATTCTGGCCAATATCCCATCAGGGGTAAGTTACTGGCCATAGCCACAGGATTACTTTCAGGAGAAAAACCGACCCGTAAACGAATCCAATAACTAGGTAAGTAACCACCATAAAACAGACCGAGAATTGAGGTGGAAATGTCGGCAATTGTCGCCATTTTTGGCTGAAAGAGCAGATAAAAACAAATTAACGCCCCAGCGAGGGGAAACATGGCATCGGTGAGGGGGGCTGCCATAGTTGCCGTCAGTAGTAATAATTGCGAAACTACGAGAGTGGTTTTAGCGGCCGGTTCAATGCCTTTAGCGCGAACTAAGCGAAAATACTCCAATTGTCCCAAAAAGACGATAACACCGATGCCGAGGGTGAAATACCAACCCCCAACGATAATAATTCCCAGTGCGAAGGCAATAGCAAAAATAGCGCTGACAATGCGTGGCCAAGGCATGGTTAATCCAGAGAAGTTAGGCGGCATTGTCATAATTATATAGATTAAGAAAACTTTATGGAAGGTTATCCCCAATTAAAGTTTATCGCCACTCAGGATGAACATGGGATCAACGGCGGCAAAAACTTGCTGAATACCCCTAGTTTCTAGGCGATTTACTGCCGCTTGGACAATCTCGATATTACGCGCCTGTAAATTAGAAAAGCCTTCGGAAAATTGATAGAGGGTTTCTAAATTATTGGCCGTAGCCACGATGCGGCCGTTGGGTTTCAGGTGTTGCCACACTTCTTGCAGAACCGATTTAATCGGTTTGCCGCCCTCGATACAGACGCGATCCGGTGCTAGGGATATATTGGGCAGACAATCGGGAGCACTGCCTTCAAAAACCGTAACATTTTTTACCCCGAAGCGATCGCAATTACGGCGGATTAAACTCGCCACTTCTTCATCCCTTTCAATGGCAATAATCGGACTATTGGGGCATAATAAGCCAATTTCAACGGGAATAGTGCCAGTTCCCGCCCCGATATCCCAGAAAACCCCCCCATCACCTAACCTCAAAGCGGAAATCATCAATAATCTCACCTCGCGTTTACTCAAGGGAATCCCGGGCAAACGTTCAAACAATTCATCGGGAATACCGGGGGTTTTATATAACCAAGTCATGGGGAATCAATTATTGAGAAGCTTCACTACCAAGCATTATTATATAAATTTGTCCAAGTTTCTTTATTAAGTAAACAGGGACTTTTCTAGTGGGACTTAGGCGTTTTCGGTCAGCAAAAAAGGCTCAAACCATTACGGGACAAAGGGTTAACCTCGATTGATGATTTTCCTTGATCTATCTGGGTTTCAGCGATTTTGGGCTTCTCGAAGTAAATCCCAAGCGGGGAT
>NZ_JAPZSZ010000289.1:0-26999 GCF_027532095.1 Microcystis sp. LE19-195.1E | reverse complement strand
CCACACCCCACACCCCACACCCCACACCCCACACCCCACACCCCACTCCCTGCTCCCTTCCCCGATCAATGGCAAAAATACAGATTAAACCCCCAAAATCCGCACATCTTGCCGCCATGGTGGCACTCGATCGCACCAGTCTCGGCGGTATTTGGACGTTATCGGGATATCAACGGGAATTAAACAGCCTCAACAGTGAATTATTAATTCTTACCCTGGACCGGGATAGCGAAACCCTAATCGGATTGGCTTGTTTTTGGGCAATTCTCGAAGAAGCGCATATTACCCTCCTGGCAATTTATCCCGACTATCAAAGACAAGGATTAGGAAAACTACTTCTCTACAAACTTCTGGAGAAGGCTGTACAAAGACAACTGGAAAGGGCTACGCTAGAGGTGAGGGTATCGAACCAGTCAGCGATCGCGCTCTACGAGCATTTTGGCTTCCGCATCGCTGGAGAGCGTAAAAATTATTATCCGCAAACTGGCGAATCAGCCCTAATTTTCTGGCGCAACGATCTACAAACGGCCGCTTTTCAGGAACAATTAAGCAAGTGGCGACAAGAAATCCTTTCCAGACTGGTGCGGGGAGAGTGGCAATTAGAGGAAGAAACCAGAGCCAAAATAGATACCATGGGGATGCAATGATTACCTACAAGCTTAAATCAGGTCGAGGTTAGGGAAAAATGAGGATTTTAGTCTTGGCGTGGGAATTTCCACCGCGATTAGTGGGCGGTATCGCCCGTCATGTTGCCGAACTCTATCCCGAAATCGTCAAACTCGGTCATGAAGTCCATTTAATCACGATCGAATTCGGTCAGGCCCCCAGTTACGAACTGGTCGAAGGCATTCACATCCACCGCGTCCCCGTACCCCCCGGCAATGACTTTTTCCATTGGGTGGTCAACATGAATAACAGCATGGGGCAACAGGGCGGCAAACTAATCGCCGAATACGGAAAATTTGACCTTGTTCATGCCCACGATTGGTTAGTAGGGGATGCGGCCATTGCCATGAAACATCTCTTTAAAATCCCCCTGATTGCCACTATTCACGCCACGGAATACGGACGTTATAACGGACTGCACACCGACACCCAACGCTATATCGGCAGCAAAGAGGGAACCCTCGTCTATAATGCTTGGCGCATTATCGTCTGTACCGGCTATATGCGTCATGAAGTCCATAGGGCTTTGGGCGCACCCTGGGATAAAATCGATGTGGTTTATAACGGTATTCGGGCCGAGAAAAAGCAAAGAGACCCTAACTTTGATTACCGAGCTTTTCGTCGTCAATATGCCCAAGATCACGAAAAAATCGTCTATTACGTCGGGCGTATGACCTTTGAAAAGGGGGTTTCGGTGTTACTCAACGCTGCCCCAAAAGTCCTGGCCCAGACCGAGGGTCAAACTAAATTTGTCATTATCGGTGGCGGCAATACCGACAAACTCAAACAACAGGCCTGGCATCTCGGTATCTGGCATCATTGTTATTTTACGGGCTTTATGTCCGATGAAAACCTCGATCGCTTCCAAACCGTGGCCGATTGTGCCGTTTTTCCCAGTCTTTACGAACCTTTTGGCATTGTCGCCCTGGAAAGTTTCGCCGCGAGGGTTCCCGTGGTAGTTTCTGATACCTGCGGTTTTCCCGAAGTTGTCCGTCATGGCCAAACGGGAATTGTCACCCGCGTCAATAATCCTGATTCCCTCGCTTGGGGCATTTTAGAGGTTTTAAATCATCCCGAATACGCCCACGAATTAGTTAATAACGCCTACGAAGACCTAGAAAAACGCTTTCATTGGGCGAATTTAGCCCGTCAAACTGAGACAGTATATGGTTTGGTTGTCCAAGAACGACAACTGGTAGAATGGCGTTAATCAGGGAGCGGTTTTTTAGCCGTCAGCCATCCTGAAGCCGTCCCGATTTTCTTCTGGACAAACCCAATGAACTAGAGCATAATCCTAGGAGAGTAATTTCCTCGACACAAAATTATGAATATGCTGAAAATGACTAAGGATTTTAATCCCGCTCAACTAGCAAGTGTCCTGGTCAATTTCATCGGTTTTGTGGTTTTATTGACCTGTGTACTTCTTTCTCCCCATGCTCTCGTTTATGATGAAGTTTATCACTTACCGTTAGTAGATTTATTAAATCAATACGGTTTATCCTATCGATTCTTACGCGGTACAGGACAATCGGCCCCAGGTCCGTTATACCCGATAATTCATTATATCTTTCAGCCCTTGACCAATTTGCAAGCCCCTGCCGTTAGGTTGGTTAATATTCTTCTTTTATTACTGTTAATTTTAGTCCTGAGTTTAACCCTGCAAAAAATTTTCAAAATTCCCCAGCCACTGGTCTCTAGTATGACAATTATAGGCCTACCGATGATTTGGGTGATTACGGGCATGGCTCTCACGGAAATCCCTGCTATGCTCTTGGCAACCTTAGCAGTTTTCTTGATATTTATAGCTCTAGAAAAAATTGCAGATAACCGGCCAATGAGCTTAGGAATAGCCGCTCTGAGTGGATTATGTTTAGGGATGGCAATTGTCGGCAGACAAACTTTTCTCGTTCTGGTGTTTATCTTGCCAATACTAACAATTAGTTCCTCAAAAAAATCTTGGCAACCTTTAATATTATGCTGGTTAACTTCTGGAATTTTACCCGCTATCGTTTTTAGCGTATGGGGTGGATTAGTTCCCCCCGGTCAAAGTTCATTATCTTCTGGATATTCTCTGGTAAACGGATTTCTTTCCTTTGCCTACACCGGTCTTTTATTATTTATCCTCGCTCCCAAATGGTTCAGCTTGAATAAGGTGATAATAATATCTGTCCTGGTCAGCAGCTTTCTAGGCAACGCTATCTTTAAAATCCTTTCTATTCGTCCAGCCTACCAAGTTTTCCAGAAAATTATTCCCGATCCTACTTGGCTAAGTTTCTTTTTCTATTTAGCTTCCTCCTGTCTGCTTGCCTTTGGAATTCTTTTTCTGATTGCCAGCCTCAACAATTGCCGAGATCACTATAAAGATAGTAAATTTCTGTTTTTAAATGTTGCCGTGATCGTAGTTGCCGCTACAGCTTTTAAAATTACCCATTATTATTCGACTCGCTATACAGCTACAGCTATTCCATTCTTGATCCTGTTAGCCCAGTATTATACCAAAGATAACTATTTCAAGGTAGCCCGCTTATTGCTGGGGAATATTGTCGGCTGTTTGATGTTAGTTTCTTATTTTTTACGTCCTTGGAACTAGAAATCTTGCAGATGAGATTCTTGGATTTTTGACAAGGATATACCCTAAAATAATAAAGGCACAACTTAACTTCTCTAACTATGACTATGAAAGCAGCTGAAATTATGACCACGGAGGTGGCCAAGATTAAAGGTTCTGAAACCGTTGCCAAAGCGGTACAATTGATGAGAGAAAAGAACATTAGAACTCTCATTGTTGATCGCCGTCACGATGAAGATGCTTACGGAATTATCACTGAAACCGATATTGTCTATAAAGTCGTCGCTTTCGGTCAAGATCCGCAAAAGGTGCGCGTTTATGAAGTGATGAGCAAACCCTGCATCGTGATTAATCCCGACCTCGGGGTTGAATATGTAGCTCGCTTATTTGCTAATACCGGTATTCGTTTCGCACCGGTAATTAAAGGTGATTTGCTCGGTGTTATATCTGTTAGTGACATCCTCCATAAAGGTAACGCCGTCGAAAAGCCCCGCAGTCTTGATTTAGAAGCGGAGATTATCAAAGCTAGAGATATTGCCCGGGCAGTATGTGCTGAAAAAGGGGGAAATTCTCCTGATTGTGCCGCAGCTTGGGATGTTGTTGAGGAATTACAGGCAGAATTGGCACACCAACGCGCTAAAAAACCGGAAAAAACCTATTTTGAGGAATACTGTCAAGAAAATCCCGATGCTTTTGAAGCTCGTATTTATGACACCTAATCCCCATGGCTTTGAGGTATTCTCCGATACCTCAAACTTTTTAATCCGGCAAAAGTAGTGTATAAAGGTTTTATTTACTAATAATCGAGGAAAAACTATGGCTGATCTATTTGTCATCGCCTATGAGGACGAATTTAAAGCAGAAGAAGTTCGTTTAACTTTGGCTAAACTGCAACAGGAACATCTCATCGAGCTAGAAGATGCTGCCGTAGTGGTTAAAAACAAAGATGGCCAGATTAAACTCAAGCAAGCGGTCAATTTAACGGCAGCGGGAGCCGCTAGTGGCAGTTTCTGGGGATTATTAATCGGAATGCTCTTTTTATCCCCTTTATTAGGGGCTGTCCTCGGTGCTGCTGGTGGCGCTTTGGGAGGTGCTTTAACTGATATCGGTGTGGATGACAATTTTATGCGGGAATTGGGAGAAACCATGCAGCCAGGTACATCTGCTCTCTTTGTTCTCGTCCAAAAAGTTACCCCCGATAAGGTCCTCGATGAAGTGGCCCCCTACGGAGGTAAAGTGTTACGCACTTCT
Organism: Microcystis sp. LE19-195.1E; assembly: GCF_027532095.1. Taxonomy (NCBI): domain Bacteria; kingdom Bacillati; phylum Cyanobacteriota; class Cyanophyceae; order Chroococcales; family Microcystaceae; genus Microcystis; species Microcystis sp. LE19-195.1E. The sequence goes on along the minus strand of NZ_JAPZSZ010000289.1, from coordinate 22,513 downwards.
TTGACCAAAACCGACGAAGCTGAATTACAGAAAATTCTCGACCAAAGAGGTGTTCAACCCGAAACCGTTTAGGATATGGGTCCATAAAAGCCAGAAAAAGGGAATATATTTCCCTTTTTACTTTTTTAGGTAATTTATACTAAATCCGCTGAGTATAGGCTACTTATTAGGACAGGCACTCATGCAAGAGGCACTCATGCAAAAGGGGGAATAGATAATCAGTCTTTAATAACTGGATTTAGTATCACAACCACAGCAGCTATAAAATAAGAAACAATCAATAATTAGGGTTTGCTGAATAATGGTAAAACCCTTTTAAAATAAGGCTTTTGACCTGTTAAAATCCGATGTTCATGCTGCGAAAATAGGATTGGGACATTCAAAAACCTTGCATTATTATTTTCATAGTACAAAAAATGGTACAAAAACCAAGGGCAACAAAGCCTGAAACGACCGGCTCCTGACTCGGAGACTCCTGACTCCTGACTCCTAACCCCACCAATACACTTTTTCAGCAAACCCTAATTATTAATGAACTTTAAGCTTCGATCGAGAATAAAAGTGCTTCAGTGTCGTAGTATTTATTCGTTAATCCCATTGATTGCATTCCTAATCTTTCGGTGACACGAATTGAGCGATAATTATCGGGATTAACCACTGCGTAGATAATCGGCAATTGTAAGGTGATTAAGCCGTATTCTAGAATAACTTTAGCCGCTTCGGTTATATATCCTTGTCCCCAATAATCGCGCCGTAAATGCCAACCAATTTCGCTATCTGGGGTAGGATAACCGTGGTTATCGGGCAAATTCTGTAAAATTATCGAACCGATAATCTGATTATTTTTTCGATCTATCATTGCCCACCAATCGCTGCCATTACCCTGATTACGAATAGTTGGTAATCTTACAGAAAAATGGGCATTTAAACTCTCAATATCCGTGGCTAACTGACGAATTCTCGGCAAAAAATGAGTGACTTCGGAATTTTGATAGATCTGAAAAAAAGACTCTTTGTCTGCGGGTAGTTGCCAAGGACGGAGAATTAGGCGATCACTTTTCATTGTTTTTGTGAGCAAATTATAGCAATTCTTTTTCTGAGATTAGGGATTATTGTCGATAAAAAAACTTCTAAATCCTACGGCTAGTAAGGAACCACTTAAGACAGTTATCAATGTCCAAATTTGATTTTTTTGGGTTCCTTCGACTTTCTCTAAGCGTTTATTCATGTCATCAAATTTACTATCAAGAGTTTTAATATCACCTTTAACTTCCGTGAGTTCAATCTTTAAATCGGTAGTATCTTTTTGAACAGTTTTGACATCAGCTTTCATTTCCGCTTGTCCATTCTCGATCACCTTCAATCGATTGTCAACCTCAATCAGTCGAGTTTCCATGGTAGTGAGTCGAGTTTCCATGGTAGTGAGTCGATTGTCCATGGTAGTGAGTCGATTGTCGATTTCGTTGAATCGATGTTCGATTATCTTCTGTCCATTGAGGATTAAATCTTCTAGTCTTTTTAAATCATTATCGGTAGTAGTAGTGGTGGTCATTGATTAAACTCCTATAATTTCCCTTCGCTCTTATCTTTATTATTACAGCCTTTCTTATAAACATGAAGTATAACCGAATTTGGTATTGACAACCGACTCCCCACTTCCCCACTTCCCCACTTCCCCACTTCCCCACTTCCCCACTTCCCCACTTCCCCTATACCTTTTCAACAGGATTTATTATTAGTTATAGCTTTGGTGCTTGAGCAAATATGTTCCCCGAGCATCACTCCCGTTAGAGTGAGATAAGATTAACTCTTATTCCTCACCCTAACTGCTAGGAAAAACCAGCAATTAAATTACGCACCTTGCCGTAATTTATCCAAAACCGATCGATCTTCTAGAGTAGAAGTATCACCAGAAATCTCTTGACCTGATGCTAAAGTTCGCAAGAGACGACGCATAATTTTACCCGATCGCGTTTTTGGCAGCACATCAGTAAAACGGATTTCTCCCGGTCGAGCAATAATGCCAATTTCCTTGACAACGTGATCCTTTAATGCTTGCGCTAACTCCGGACTCGCTTCATAATGCCCCTCGAGAGTCACAAAAGCATAGACTTCTTCCCCTTTAATTTCATCCGGTCGTCCCACTACAGCCGCCTCCGCTACCGCGGGATGGGATACTAAAGCTGATTCGATCTCCATTGTCCCTAAACGGTGGCCAGAAACGCTCATCACGTCATCGACGCGCCCCATTACCCAGAAATAACCGTCTTCGTCCCGACGGCTACCATCCCCGGCAAAATAGAGATATTGGCCATCTTTGGGGGCGATATGTTCCCAGTAGGTATTGCGGAAGCGATCGGGATTTTTATAAACTGTTCGCATCATACCGGGCCAGGGATGTTTGACCACCAGATAACCCCCCTCATTCGCGTGGGTGGGATTGCCGTCTAAGTCCACCACTTCGGCCATAATACCGGGGAAAGGTAGGGTTGCTGACCCCGGTTTGGTGGCAATTGCCCCGGGTAAGGGAGTAATCATAATCCCCCCGGTTTCCGTTTGCCACCAAGTATCGACAATCGGACATTTTTCTTTACCGATAACCCGGTGATACCACATCCACGCTTCTGGGTTAATCGGTTCTCCCACAGTTCCCAGTAAGCGCAAAGAGGATAAATCCCGGCTATTGGGGATATCTTCACCCATTTTGATAAAAGCGCGGATAGCAGTGGGGGCAGTATAAAAGATATTAACCCGATATTTCTCGATTACATCCCAAAAACAGCCTAAATTAGAGGGACGGGGAACCCCTTCATACATTACCGTGGTTGCACCATTGGAAAGCGGTCCGTAAACGATATAACTATGGCCGGTAATCCAACCCACATCGGCAGTACACCAGTAAACATCGGTGTCTTTCAGGTCAAAAATCCATTTGCAGGTGACATGGGTGTAGAGATTATAACCGCCGGTGGTGTGGACGACTCCTTTCGGTTTGCCGGTGGAACCACTGGTGTAGAGGATAAATAACATATCTTCGCTATCCATGGGTTCGGCCGGACAGTTAGCAGATACCTGTTTTTGTAGATCATGCCACCAGTAATCGCGATCGGCAACCATATTGATTGCTTCCTTGCTGCGCTGGACAACGAGAACTTTTTCCACACTGGGGGCGCTATTATCGGCTAGAGCCAGATCTACCTGTTCCTTGAGGGCAACGACTTTATCCTTGCGGAAACCACCATCGGCAGTGATTACCACCTTAGCGGCCGCATCATTAAGACGATCGCGCAAAGCATCGGCACTAAATCCCCCAAAAACTACACTGTGGGGCGCGCCAATTCTGGCACAGGCTAACATAGCGATGGCCGCTTCGGGAATCATCGGCAGATAAATTCCGACCACATCGCCTTTTTTCACGCCTAATTCCTTTAAAGCGTTGGCAAATTGGCACACTTCTCGGTGTAGCTGTTCGTAGGTAATGGTGCGGCTGTCTCCCGGTTCTCCTTCCCAGATGATGGCGGCTTTATTGCGTCTCCAGGTGGTGAGATGTCTGTCAATGCAGTTGTAACAAATATTAATCTTGCCGTTGACGAACCATTTAGCAAAGGGGGGCTGCCAGTCAAGAATCTCTGACCATTTTTCAAACCAATGTAATTCTTTTTCGGCTAATTGGGCCCAAAAAGCCGGGGGATCGGCCTTGGCTTTGGCGTAGAGTTGCTGGTATTCTTCAAAGCTTTTAATTGTGGCATTCTGAGCAAATTCGGCACTGGGAGGAAACAGCCGATTTTCCTGTAGGATCGATTCGATCGCTATTTCTGTCATACTGGCAAACGAAATAAATTATCTTGCGATCCAGATTACCTTTTTCGGTTCCCCCCGTAACCCCGGCAAGCAATTCTTTAAGGCTATTTTAGGATTGCCCGATCCCTGACTAGCGATCGCCATTTGGCCCCAAGTGTTACAGAGTTTAAAGTTATGTCACCGATCGAGCGATGAACAGATCGCTGTAAGGTAAACTAACCGATAAACCCGAAATTTAACATGGAGAACACTCGGTAAGGAGTCATAATTCAATGTCTCATAGCGTTAAAATTTACGATACCTGTATCGGTTGCACCCAATGCGTTCGGGCTTGTCCCCTCGACGTGCTGGAAATGGTCCCCTGGGATGGCTGTAAAGCTGCCCAAATTGCCTCCTCCCCCCGCACGGAAGACTGTATTGGTTGCAAACGTTGCGAAACCGCTTGTCCGACGGATTTCTTGAGCATTCGGGTTTATCTCGGAGCAGAAACCACCCGCAGTATGGGTCTAGCCTACTAGGCCTGGCAATCATTCTGTGTTTAATATTTAGCGAAAACTAATCTTGTTAAGAGGACTAACCAGTCCTCTTTTTTTTTGTTATACTCCCTTCGCTAGTTAGGGTTTGCTGAAAAAATCGGGGCGAAGCATTCGGATAGAAAATCTACGGTTTCAGCAATAAGTTATTGCCCGAATGCTTCGCCCCTACAGGACGCAATCGCCGATCAAGATGCTCCCGTTTTTGAGTCACTAGCTTGAAAATCTTGCAGCTGCTTCGCCAAACAGGCCACCAAACCCCTTACCTCGTCTATATTTCACATTTATTCAGCAAACCCTAGTTAGGTAATTCTCCAAAAAGTTGACGATATTTTTGCAGTTTTGCCTCCATTTCTACTAACTGCTGATTAGCCTGTTCAGCCCGTTGCCGTTCATTTTCAGCCCGTTGCTTTTCCTGCTCCAGTAGTTGATTAATTTCGCTGTAGGACAAAAATTGAGTACCATCAGGACGATAAATTTTTAACTCGTCGGTTAAGTCAAACCGAATGCCTAAACGGGGACTCACCCAATTATTAACCTCACTAACACTGTCTAAACTGTCACCAATTCGCTGCCAAGCTTCTAGACTATTATCATCGGGATCATAGACGTAGTATTCTTGGACTCCATAGCGATCATAAAATAGCAATTTTTTGGCCATTTCGATGGAGGTATTACTGGGAGAAAGAATCTCAAAGACGACTTGAGGAGCAAGATTATCTTCTTGCCATTGTTTGTAGGAACCTCGATCGCCTTTCGGTCTGCCAAATACTACCATCGTATCAGGAGCGGCAGCAATTTTCGGCTGGCCTTGCACGGGATACCACAACAGATCCCCCGCTACAAATACCTGGGGATCATCGATATATAACCAGTCGAGATTCTGCTTAATCGTCACTATCCAGTTAAATTGTTTAGTATTATCTGCCATCGGTTTACCGTCGCTCTCAGGATAGATAATCTCGGTTTTGTTAACTTGACTAACCATGGGGAATACCTGCCGAACTCATTGGGCTATTTTCATTATATAATAAACTTGAACTAAGTAAGGAAAAGACCGATCTTGATTTTAGAACTACAGCAAGTAAATTTAGCTATCCGACGGGGCAGTGCTTATCTGTTAGAAGATATTACTTTTGGCATCAAGCAAGGAGAAAAGTTAGCTATTGTCGGAGCATCTGGGGCAGGAAAAACGACTCTTTTGCGATTGTTAAATCGTTTGCAGGAACCAAGCACGGGAAATATTTATTTTCAAGGTAAATCGATTAGGGAAATACCAGTTATTTCCCTGCGACAACAGATAGTTTTATTGCTACAAGAGTCGAAATTATTAGGGATGACTGTTCGAGATGCTCTCGCTTATCCTTTGCAATTAAAAAAACTTAACCCTGCTGAAATTAATCAGAGAATTGACCATTGGACATCCCTATTAAAAATTCCTCAACAGTGGTTTGAGCGCGGGGAGTTAGAATTATCTTTAGGACAAAGACAATTAGTGGCAATTACCAGAGCTTTGCTGTTAGAACCGAGCATACTGTTATTAGATGAACCCACCTCCGCTCTAGATACAGGCACGGCCAGCAGGTTATTAGAAGTATTAAATAATCAAAGTTCAATGACGATAATTATGGTCAATCATCAACTAGATTTTTTAGAGGAATTTGCCGAGAGAGTTATTTATCTAGAAGCGGGAAAAATTGGTTCAGATTGCCTCGCCCATCAATTAGATTGGTTAGGGCTAAAAACTCAGTTAATTGATTTAGAAAAATCTCGACAAAGTGACCACTGGTAAGATTAACTTAAAATTGCTGCGCCCTCCTGAAAAACTAATAATTCTCCTGAATTAATCGTTGTCCAAACTTCATTATCAGTTAAGGGTGTAGTGGCAATAATTGCCACTTGATCGCCGGGATGAGCTAAAGCTTGAAAATCAACGCTCACATCTTCATCAATTAAATGAGCGGCGGCAAAAGGATATTGACGAATTATATAGCTTAATTTCGTCGAACAATGGGCAAAAAAATGTTCACCATCGGATAAAAGATAATTAAAAATTCCTTGACAAGCGATATAATTTGTGATAGTTTTTAGGACTTGATAAAGTTGCTCTAGGGAAGGTTTGCCCTGGGGAAAAGTCTCTCGTAGGGTATTAAGAATTAAACAGAAAGCTCTTTCCGAATCTGTGTCCCCAACCGGTTGATAAAAATCTCCCGCAGCCGGTGAGAAATTTTCTAAATGACCATTATGGGCAAAAACCCAATATTTTCCCCACAATTCCCGCCGAAAAGGATGACAGTTTTCTAGTTTAATTTCTCCTTGGGTGGCTTTGCGAATATGGGCGATAACATTGGTAGAATGGATCGGATAGTTTTTAATTAATTCCGCAATCGGAGAAGCGATCGAGGGTTTAACATCAATAAAAGTTCGACAACCTAAACCCTCAAAAAAAGCGATTCCCCAACCGTCTCGATGTTCGTCGGTTTTTCCCCCCCGCGCACAAAATCCCTCGAAGGAAAAACAGATATCCGTGGGGACATTACAATTCATGCCTAGAAGTTGACACATAGTTGCTTGAGTTTGAATATCAGATGCCGGCAAAATTACTTACTGCCAGCAGCCGTGACAGGAGACAGGAGAATTTTTTCCAGCTGCCTCTTGCCTATCCTAGCTAAGAAATTAATCTGGCACTAAGTAGGTAGGTGTTAAAAACTGTCAGACATCCCCCTTATCAAGGCTGACAGGGGGGATCAAACCCCCTCAAGGTAAGGTTGATTGTCGGTAGGTGTTAAAAACTGTCAGACACCCCCCTTATCAAGGCTGACAGGGGGGATCAAACCCCCTCAAGGTAGGGTTGATTGTCGGTAGGTGTTAAAAACTGTCAGACACCCCCCTTATCAAGGGGGGCAGGGGGGATCAAACCCCCTCAAGGTAGGGTTGATTCATGAATCAACCCTACTATGAATCAACCCTACTATGAATCAACCCTACTATGAATCAACCCTACTATGAATCAACCCTAGGGGCAGGGGCGGGAGATTCGGCTAATCCAAGAATAAGCGGTTTAAATGCGTCTTAGCTTACAAGCTAGAAGAACAGCAAGTTTTCCATTTTTGGGCGATAGAAAGGATTAATGCTTTTTCTGCTTGGGGTAAATTGGCAGCCTGTCGGTCGGTTATATCCCTTAATTCCCTGATAATCCGATTAAGAGCGAGTTTTCTAGTCTTTCGGGAGTCACTTCTCTGGACTAAAGCCATTTCTGCGATAACTCGATTTAAACTGCTGATAGCTTGCCAAGTTTGCGGACGTAATGAAGGTTCTGCGGCAATAGGGGCAACCTTCAGGGAAGCGATACTATCGAAAGTTGCTGCCTGACTAAATCGGTGTAAAGTTTGGGCGAGGCTATACATTTCTTCCCCGTAGGCGAGGGAACGTACCACAGCAAAGGCTTTTTCGGCTTTTTCGGTGTCCTGTTGGTGAAGATACCAAAAACCGGCGGCGGCGGCGCGAGCAGGAGTATCTAGACGGATTTGGCTGTCAGTAAAAGAAAACAGTTTCGCCGACGCATATTTTAACAATTGCCAATCGGAGGGATTTTCTGCCAGACGGGAGACGCGATAGATAATTTCTGCCTCTGGGAATTGCGATAAAACGCGGTTAACGGCGGCAAGGACAGGAATAAACTGGCGGCTGTACTGAAAGTATTGATTGAGGTTATTAATAGCCGTTTCCCAGTCTTGCTGTAACCATTGTTGTAGAGTCGAGGTTAACCCCGGCAGCGGTAGAAGGGTAATACGGGGAAAAAGTCGCCCTTGAGGGCCCGCCAAAAGCCCGATTAGCCAATTATCAAGACGGAAAAAGGCGAATATAAACACCCCGCCCAACACCCCGCCCGACACCCCGCCCCACACCACGCCCGACACCACGCCCAACACCACGGACCGCACCCCGCCCGACATCACGCCCAACATCACGCCCAACATCACGCCCAACACCACGCCCCACACCACGCCCCACATCACGCCCGACATCACGCCCGACATCACGCCCCACACCCCGCCCCACACCCCGCCCCACACCACGCCCGACACCCCGCCCCACACCACGCCCAACACCACGATCAACACCCCGCCCAACACCACGCCCCACACCCCGCCCCACACCCCGCCCAACACCACGCCCCACACCACGATCAACACCACGATCAACACCCCGCCCCACACCACGCCCCACACCCCGCCCAACACCCCGCCCCACACCACGATCAACACCACGCCCAACACCACGCCCAACACCACGCCCCACACCCCGCCCAACACCCCGCCCCACACCACGCCCAACGCCACGCCCGACACCACGCCCAACGCCACGCCCCACACCACGCCCCACACCACGCCCCACACCACGCCCAACGCCACGCCCCACACCACGCCCCACACCACGCCCCCCCAATCAACAGAAAGTCCTAAATTTGCTGCTATGCTACAGATAATCAGAGGGGTAATTACAGTTAAGAGAAGACCCTGAATCCCTAGACGCAATTGTACGGTATGGTTATCGCCGCCGTCTCTCGTTTCCACATACCAGCGCACTGCTTGGGGAAAATAAAACACCCAGTACAACAGCAAAAGATAATCAAAGGGATTCCATAAAGATAAATCGCGTCTGAGTTTAGGAGCGAGATTAATGGTGGGGACGGTGCTTTCCTTCATAATTTCTATCTCTGGCTATTTACCCGGTGATGGTTTATTAAGTAGTTAGGTGTTAACTGTCAAACACCCCCCTTATCAAGGGGGGATTAAGGGGGGATCAAACCCCCCTTATCAAGCAGGGGGGAGCCATCTTCAATTTAAATATAACCAGCTAAGTGAACTACTCTCAACAGAGTTGAGAGCTTCCTATTTCACGGGGGATTGCCTCAAGACGGACTTACGCCCAACTTTTGGTCTTACATCCCCTCTATAGGCAGTATCGCTAGTTCCTAACGACAATATCCGTAAGGCTTCATTTTTGATGTTTATCGCCGCATTTATATCACGATCATGGGTTGTTTTGCAATGCTCACAAGTCCATGTTCTAACATCAAGTGGTAAACTCGCTACTTGATTTAGACAGACATTACAAGTTTTAGAACTAGGGAAAAACCTATCAACTTCGATATAAGTTTTTCCTTCCCATTCTGCCTTGTATTTAAGCATTGTACAAAACATTCCCCAACCACAATCACTAATAGCCTTAGCTAAATTATGATTGCGTACCATGCCTTTAACATTGAGATTTTCTACCGCAATAACTTGGTTTTCGTTAACTATCTTACGGGATAGCTTGTGGAGAAAATCCTCACGACATCTTGAGATTTTAGAGTGAACTTTAGCTACTTTACGTCTAGCTTTTTGACGGTTGTTACTTCCCTTCTTTTTACGGGATAACTTTTGTTGTTTACGCTTTAAATTACGTTGATGTTTAGCTAAATGTCTAGGATTCTCATACTTACTACCATTGCTGGTAATGGCAAAATGAGTAAGTCCTAAATCAATTCCTATGCCTTTGCCATCCTTTGATGTCTCAGGCAACTCCAATTCGTCATCAACTAAAATAGAAGCGTAGTATTTACCGTCTGGAGTTTTTGAGATAGTAACGGTTTTAATTGTTCCTTCAAATTCCCGATGACGCACACAATAAACTAATCCAACTTTACCCGGTAATTTGAGGTAGTCACCTTCAAACTTGACATTAGCTGGATAGCTAATTGATTGCCTACCATGTTTGGACTTGAATCTTGGTAATCTAGCCCGTTTTTCAAAGAAATTTTGATAAGCTTGCGATAAGTTCAAAGCAACAACCTGTAAGCACTGAGAATAAGCATCTGTCAACCACTCATATTCTTTTTTGAGACTAGGCAATAGTCCCTGAATATAGTTTCGTGTTAGCCCTTTTCCTGTGGTTTTATAGGTTTCTTGGCATAAATTCAAGGAATAGTTCCAAAACCAGCGACAACAGCCGAAGCCTTTAGCTAAGGCTATTTCTTGCTCGGTATTGGGTTTTATTGTGAATTTATATGCTTTGTACATGGCTGTTATCAAGAATCTATATTTATGATAACACAACTTTATAGAATTGTCTATATGCTGGTCAGCATTCATCCCATCGCTAAAAGCGAGGGACTTCTGCTGACACTAAGTTAAATCAACTTCTGAAAGACAAAAAGGGCAAAAAATCAGATTTTTAGCAATAAAATGACAATTTTTTGCCTAAAAAGGTCATTTATTTGCTGTTATTGCCTTTTATCTTCCCGCATCCCTGTTTTAAACCCCATGAATCCCAACTGGGCGATCGAGATTAATTTTTTGGACTGCTTATTCGATAAAATAGGAAATTAGGCCATCTAATCAAATCTGTATCCTTAAGGCTATGACAATTATTTCTCGATCGATCCCCCAATCACCCACTAAATCATCGTCTATCGGCGGCTGGCGCGGTTTGATCGAAGAATATCGCCAATTTCTGCCCGTAAGCAGTAAAACCCCTGTAATTACCCTCCTAGAAGGCAATACACCCCTGATACCCGCCCCCTATCTCTCAGCACAAATCGGGCGCGATGTCAAGGTTTTTGTCAAATATGATGGTTTAAATCCCACCGGTAGCTTTAAAGACCGAGGCATGACCATGGCCATCTCGAAAGCTAAAGAAGAAGGGGCAAAAGCGGTGATTTGTGCCAGTACCGGGAACACCTCGGCGGCGGCGGCAGCCTATGCAAGAAGAGCCGGGATGCGGGCCTTTGTGATTATCCCCGACGGTTATGTGGCCTTAGGAAAATTAGCCCAAGCTTTATTGTACGGAGCCGAAGTAATCGCTATTAATGGCAACTTCGATGATGCCCTCAAGATTGTCCGCCAACTATCAGAAAATTATCCCGTAACTTTAGTCAATTCCGTCAATCCCTACCGTTTAGAGGGTCAAAAAACTGCTGCTTTCGAGATTGTCGATGTCTTGGGTAATGCTCCCGACTGGTTATGTATTCCCGTCGGTAATGCGGGCAATATTAGCGCCTATTGGATGGGATTCTGTCAGTATCACCAGATAGGCAAATGTGACCGACTGCCCAAGATGATGGGTTTTCAGGCCGCCGGGGCCGCCCCTTTTATCTCCAAACAACCGGTTGACCATCCCGAAACCCTAGCCACGGCTATCCGTATCGGCAACCCCGCTAACTGGGAAAAAGCTTGGGCCGCTAGTCACGCTAGTCAAGGGCAATTTCACGCGGTCAGCGATGAGGAAATATTGGCAGCCTATCGGATTTTAGGGGGCCAAGAGGGGGTTTTCTGTGAACCAGCCAGCGCCGCTTCTGTGGCAGGATTATTAAAAGTGCATCAACAGGTTCCCGATGGGGCCACCGTAGTGTGTGTTTTAACGGGAAATGGACTAAAAGACCCAGATTCGGCGGTAAAATACAGCAATAACCAACTAAAATCCGGGATTGCTCCCGAATTAACCCAAGTGGCTCAAATTATGGGCTTTTAAGCTAACGTTAATTCGGGTTAAGCAGTGCTTCTATAAAACTCCCTTAGAACTGGGAATTATACCAGCGCGACGGGGATCGATCGCTATGGCCATACTCATCGCCCGGGCAAAAGCTTTAAAAGTAGCCTCAATAATATGATGGGAATTAATCCCGTCTAATTGGCGAATATGTAGGGTCATTTGACTGTGATTGACCAAAGCGACAAAAAATTCCCGCACTAGCTGAGTATCGTAGGTTCCCACTCTTTGGGTGGGAATTTCTAGACCATAACTGAGGTGGGGACGACCGGAAAAATCGAGGGCAACCTGCACTAAAGCTTCATCGAGAGGGGCGACAAAATGCCCGAAACGGACGATGCCTTTTTTGTCGCCTAAAGCTTGCAGTAAAGCTTGTCCGAGGGTGATTCCCACGTCTTCATTGGTGTGATGGTCATCAATTTCTAGATCTCCGGTGGCGCGCACATCGAGATCGATCGCAGCGTGGGAGGCGATTTGCTGCAACATATGATCGAGAAAGGGAATTCCTGTCTGGGCGCGACAATTGCCGCTACCATCAAGATCGATCGTCACCTGTACATCGGTTTCTTTGGTAGTACGACTAACGGAGGCGCGACGGCAAGGTGAGACAAAAGAATCGGGTATCTGGGAAGTGAAAATCATTTGCAGCAGTTATCTTAATGGTGAGATACGAAGTTTTCCTTTTCAGGAGACAGGAGACAGGAGACAGGAGACAGAAGACAAGAAACAACTATCCTACCCATAAAACCTAAGATTATGTCAAATTTATCCGAGCTTTTAGATATTTTGACCCGATAGCAGCTCGATAACTTACTTGTGCGGGGGGTCTAGAAAAGAACGTAGGTTGGGTTGAAGCATGAAACCCAACGCCCGCATGGGTTACGCTACCGCTAACCCATCCTACAAATAATTGTGTCTCCCTACTTAGGGTTTGCTGAAAAAGTTTTTCGTGGGGACAGGGTGTGGGGTGTGGGGTGTGGGGTGTAGGTTTTTACCGATTCTCATCTGGTCAATTACCTAATTTTCAGAGAAAAAGTACCTGAATTTTCCCTCCCTCACTCCCAGAACTGGCACTTTTTGAGGGGAAAAAAGTCCAAAAGTCTTATCCAACAAGGTTTTTAGATTTATTCAGCAAACCCTACTTAGCTTAACAAATTAGGTTTTAGATTCGGCCCTTGTAATCAGTAAACCTAAAACTCACATCTGATAACTGATAACTGATAACTGATAACTGATAACTGATAACTGATAAGGCTGACGGACTAACTTTCTGGTTCAGTTTTAGCTTCCGCCGGCGGACTGGGGGGCAACACTTCCTCGCTCAGGGGTTGAGGATTTTGGCTAGTGGGGGGACCGGCGGGGGAACCCTCCGGCTGATTGAGAGCGGGGGTTTGGGGAGGAGTTTCTGGGGCTTTTTCTTCGATTATCGCTTCTTTGGGCGGTTCTTGCTGGTTTTGGACTGGATTTGGTCCTGTGGTTTCGGGCGGCTTGACGTTATCCGGTTGGGGACTAACGGCGGGTTGTGGCGGTTGATTAGGACGAAGCGGGGTTTCAATTGCCGGCGTTACGGGGGGGGAGTTACGGGTATTGAGGTTGCTACCCTCCGGTTTTGGGGGATTAGCGATCGCACCTCGGCACACTTCCGGGTTAGGGGCAAAACTGACTCGCACATGATAGATTCTCGACTCACCGCTGGGATTATTAAAGCGAGTTAAGCGTACTTCCCTAGCCCCCTGTTGATTGAAAATCGGGAAGCCGGCACTTTTAATTAACTGGGGTTCACTGCTGAGGCGCCCTTGAGCATCCACCGTCACCCCATAAACCGCCGTCCCCGCTAATTGACGGGAACAAGCCGTGGCGGGATAATTACCAGTCAAATTGACGGTAGTTATGCCTCTGCTGCCCTGATTGGGCTGATTTAGTTCATTTAAGGCGTTAGGATTAGTTTTTTGGACTCTGGCCAGCCAATCCACCTGATTTCTCATGGCCTCCTCGTTACTGGTATTGCTTTTGTCCGCCTCTAGGGAGCGCAAACGTTCCCGCATTTCCCACATTAATTGTTGACGACGCTGTTCATCGAGGGGCGATTGACCATTCGGATCCGACGTGCGGGCCAAGGAATTGTTTAATTGTTCCTGCGCCTGTTGCGATGCACTAAGGGGCGAATTTCGCAATCTATCTAAAGTTAGATTATCTTGGTAGGGATCGAAGTAAGGCCGCACCTGCTGGTTATTAGTCTCCCTAGGCAGATTATTATTCTCTGGCAGGGTGGGAACAGAAGAAGGACCAGGTAAACTGGGGGTAGAAGTGGGAAAATTGCGAGGAATCGGTAATCTACCCAGAGAGGGAATAGATGCCACGGGAGGAGAATAGATATTGACGGAGGGCAAAGAGGAGAGGGGAGGTAAAGCAGGTAAGGAAGGTAAAGGGGGAAGGGAAGAAACCGAGGGTAAAGGAGGTAAGGTGCTGTTATGGATACCATCGATGGGGGGGAGAGGAGGCAAAGAGGAAGAAGACAAATTGGGGTTAGGCAGTTCCGGTAAGCTGGACAGGGAGGAGTCGAGACTGGGAAGACGTGACTGCTCTAGAGGATTCAATTCAATCAGATTGACGTTGCGTAAATCCTTTTTTGGCTCCTGCGCTGGATTATTAAGGAAATTAGGTAAGATAATCGCTAAAATTAGGGCATGAATACCAAGAGAAGCGGCGAACGAGAGATTATTAGAGTTAATTAGTTTATTTTCTTCGGTTTCTAGACCAAAATAGGAGGATGTCATAATCTAGTTAATTGAGCAGAGCCTTGAGGGGAAAAGTTAACTCTATTCTAATCGTCAGGGCGATTTTTTTTCTTGAGGGCGGGGAATTAATTGGTGTCAGTACCCCACCACCCCACACCTAACACCCCACACCCTGCCACCACCGAAAAACTTTTTCAGCCAACCCTACTTATGCGGTGAGCGGGCCACAGCTTTTAATTTGGGATACAATTCCGAAGGGTCTAACAAAGGGATAAACTCATCGATTGCCGGTTTAAAATTAGCCGGAAAATTCTCCCTAGTTCCAGGACCGTTAGGCGATTTAGGCACTGATTCTAATTCAGGGAATTTGGGCGTTTCCGGGGTTAACTGCGAGAATAATTCCTCCACATTACTCATCCCTTTGCGAGGATCATTAAAAAGAGAAGTTTCTAAGTTGAGTAAAGAATCTTTACTCGTGGCTACTGTGCCATTATTATCGGTTTTTCCCGCTTCTGGCTCTGGACAGGGCTGCTCAAGGGTGGGAGAAGGTATATTGATCTGTTCCCGTTTAGGGATAACTGCTGGTTTTTTGCCATCTAACTGGGAATCTAGCAAGTTTTTACAAACCAAGCGCTCGAATTCCCCCGTAAAATGAAAGGTAGGATGGCCGCGACGGTGCCAAATTTTGAGGATTTCCTCCACCGAAATGACTTTGTAACGTCCCTGATAGAGTGCCTCTAAAATCGCCATGCGAATCCAATTTAGCGAATAGATGGGCAACCAGCGCTCGATTAATTCTTGCGCTTTATATCCTCTCATTTCAAATCGATATTGGTTGAGTATAGTCGCTATCTGCATGAGGTTGATCTCTGGGTTAATCTCTGCCATGGAATTTACAAAAACAGTGAGCGCAATCGTTACGGCTACTAGGCACTCTATATATTAAGATTCTATTCAGGTTTTTCCTAGTGGTTTTTCCCTATTCTCCCCACACTTAACCCATTCGGGGCATCTTCGATCAAGGTCAGTTGACTCCCTACGTTCGGGTTCGCTTTCGGTGGCAATTTTTCCCCCGCTAACTCCTGCGCAGTTTAACGGCAGTCCTCTGGCGACCTTAAGATAGTTTTTGTCTTTCCCTTGATCAGGCGATCGAGTTTACACCTCTTTGCTACCACAACTTGGGTAATTTGTCAATAAAAAAGCAAAATTTCCTCAATAAACCCAGAGGAGATAGAACTATAGCACTACCCTGACAGCCCAGA
Source organism: Microcystis sp. LE19-195.1E (assembly GCF_027532095.1). Lineage (NCBI taxonomy): Bacteria > Bacillati > Cyanobacteriota > Cyanophyceae > Chroococcales > Microcystaceae > Microcystis > Microcystis sp. LE19-195.1E. Next base: position 6,643 of record NZ_JAPZSZ010000289.1, on the reverse strand, counting down.
ACCTTGCCGTTGACTGAATACCCGATCGAGGTTTTCTGAGTCTCCAGAAATTTTTTGTTAAAACTTGCAACATAACTTAACAATGTGTTACACTTCTTAACATAATCATCCAAAAGGAGCCTCCCCATGACTGCCCGCGGCTACACCACCGAAGAACAAGGAAGACTGAATAATTTTGCTGTTGAACCGAAAATGTACGTTGATAGTTCTAGCAGTCTCGGTTTTACCAAAAACGCTGAAAAATTGAATGGCAGACTGGCCATGATTGGCTTTGTCTCTCTTTTAGCCATTGAATTGTTAACCGGTAAAGGAATTATTGCTTGGATTACCAGTCTCTAAGAATTAACAATCCCGTCGCGCTGTTCGGGGAGTTCAGTCCCCGTCCAGACGGGGTGGTTTAGATACCATAAATGCCCTCAAAAACAGCTTTAGCAGGACCTGTCATGTAAACCCGGTTATCGGTTTGGGACCAGTGAATCTGAAGACAACCACCGGGCAGTTCCACGGTACAATGGCGATCGCATTTAGCCGTTAACAGGGCCGCCACTACCACAGCACAAGCACCAGTACCGCAAGCGAGAGTAATTCCCGCTCCTCTTTCCCAGACACGCATCTTCATATAATCTGGCGCAATTACCTCCACGAACTCCACATTAGTCCGTTGGGGAAAAACCGGATGATGCTCAAATTTTGGCCCGATAGTTTCTAGGGGAATAGAGGCCAGATCATCGACAAAAGTGACACAGTGGGGATTACCCATACTAACGCAAGTAATTAACCAATCTTTGCCCTCCACCTCTAGGGGAACCGCAAGGACTTTTTCTGACCCCTTGACCAAAGTGGTGGGGATTTCACTGCCGAGGAGTTGCGGCGGCCCCATATCGACCGTTACCTGTTCATTGGCTTCTAAACGGGGAATAATTGTTCCTGCTAGAGTATGAATGCGATAGGTGCGGCCAATGGCGTTGTTAGCCTCTAAACGGGCGATAAATTGGGCTAGACAGCGAATACCGTTACCACACATTTCCGGTTCCGAACCATCAGAGTTGAAAATTCTCATGGTGTAGTCGGTTGCTGCTTGGCCGGGAAGCGCAAAAATCACGCCATCGGCACCGATGCCAAAATGTCGATCGCACATAGCCACGGCCATTTCCGCTGTGATCAGGGGTTCGGGACTGTGACGGTTATCTATCAAAATAAAATCATTGCCTAGGCCTTGATATTTGGTAAAGGGGATTTTCATCGTCAATAAAAGCTGCTCAACAGGAATAATAGAGGATGAACACCTCATCGATAAACTCATTATGTCTCAATTTGATCCTGGTCTGCCGAGTATTAAACAAGTACAGAGCTATATTCAAGAGAAACGGGAAGTAGAAATTAAGTTAAGCACCGATGATCTCCTCGTTGGTCGCATCCTTTGGCAAGATGTTAACTGTCTATACCTAGTCGATCACTACGATAAACCCACTTTAATTTGGCAACAGTCTCTAGTTTATTTAAGACCTAAAGCCTAAGGGGAAATTGGCGATATTTGGCTGTGGGATGCGTCCCGGACGCATCAAAAATTCAGTGCCAAGCAGATAGCTTTTGAGCAAATTTAACGTCAGTTTGGGTTAAGGAGATTTGGCCATAAATTTTAGCAAATAATTAGGTGGGATGGCGAGGATAGCATCAGAATTTCAGTTGCTGGAAAATTTGGGTCAAATTGCCAAATAAAGAAAGTCAGAGAGTCGGGTAGAGCGATCGCCATTCAACTTCAGATATAGATTGCCGCTCAGAGGAAAAAGAATAAGCAGATTGTCTGCTAACAATTTGGGACACTGCTGTACATAACCTGTTATACTCTTGGGCAAAACGAATCCACCGCGATTGTTATGCTGGAAAATCAGGTCATGGCAGATGCCGCCTCTAATGAGCAGATACCTACTTTAGAATTATCGATCGTCATGCCCTGTCTCAACGAGGCGGAAACCCTGGCCACCTGTATCGGCAAAGCACGAGATTATCTGGAACGACAGAAAATTGCGGGAGAGGTGCTAATCGCCGATAATGGCAGTAGCGATGGTTCCCAAGAAATTGCCACTAATTCAGGGGCGCAGGTGGTTCCTATCCCGGAAAGGGGAGTATGATCATGAGGGATTTGAATATGTGAGGACAGTTTATCTCTATTCGATATAGTAGTTACTATCGTGTAAAACAAGTTATTGCCAAAGTAATCTAAATTATGATTAATCTACTTCAAAAGAGTTTTTACAAATTTTGTTCTTTACTATCTAGTCAACAATTTCGACGATTTTTTATTTTTGGTTTAACTTGTAATATTATTTATACTGTTTCCATATATTTATTAACTGAAAAAATCAAATTTCATTACATTGCTTCGGTAGTGATTGCTCTAATTTATACAAGTTTTATTGGGTTTTGCCTAAATAAGTTTTATACTTTTAATACAAGTACAAAAACCTTTTTTCCAGAATTGATAAAGTACTATAATGTCATGTTTTCTGGCTTATTAATTAACGTGGCTTGGATGTTTATTTTGGTAGAAGTATTTAAACTATGGTACATGGCATCGGTAGTAATTGTGAGTGCAGGTTTAATGTTTTATAATTTTTTCTTGCACAAACACTGGAGTTTTCGTGGTTTAAATAAGCATAAAAAAGACCCTAAGAGCAGATAGTTTTCCTTGTTATTAGTAGATCAATTTCCGCTTTATTGAATTTAGTTAAGTGCAGTAAATATTATGGCAAAAAAACAATTATTGACGAGAATATTTTGCGAAGATATAAACAAATTATTCTTTGCTTGTGGGATTTTATCAATGATCATTATCAAGTTTTTTTTAATCAGAAACAGTGAAGTTGTTGGTCAACCAAGAGATTCCTTGCTCTATACGTTAATGGCAGATCAGAATATTTGGTTTCCTACTAATAAAGCTAAGGCAATAATCGATTATATGCCAGGATATCCAATATTTATAATGTTTTCTAATTTTCTTAATTTTTCTCTAAGAATTAGTCATGAGATTTTTTACACTATCTCTAATATTTTATTAGTTTTTAGTTTTAGATTACTAAAAATTCCTCGATATATCTGCTTAGTTATTTTTGCAATTTTAACTTTTCATATAACAACTTTTCTGTGGTTCAATACTATTTTAACTGAAACAATAGCCATTAGCTTATATCATATCCTTTTGGCTTTAACTGTCATAACTGTTATGTCAGAAAATTTAGCGAAGAAACTAATATTTTCTGTTCTTGGTGGATTGTGTTTAGGAATAATATTCATTACCCGTCCAGAGCAGATAGTGTTCTTCCTGAGTTACCTAGTTGTTTTTGTTATTCTTGTATTAAGAAATAGAATGAATATAGCAAGAGCTATTCGAGAAGCTTTGCCGATTTGTATTATTCCCATTGCTATAAGTTTATTAATTACTACAGTTTTTACTTTATTAAATGCTTTTTTTCTAGAATTACCAGCGTTATCCATTAGTAACTCATCGGCTTTCAAAGAAACTTTTTCCCAGATTCAGAGTATAGATGATGGTCAAAATATAGATGATTTTGAGTTTGTCAATATAAATCGCCAACAATTAAAAATGGCTTATCAAGTGAGTCCAACATTGAATCAAGTCAAACCTCTAATCGAAGAAGAATTAGCTAGGAGAATTACTAGACTCGGTGGAAAAGATACTACTAATATAGAAGTAGCAATTGATTGGGTGTACTGGTCAACAATAGAAGCAATTAGAAGAAGCAATTTAACAGAAGATAGGAGTATGTATCAAGTTTTTACTCAAATTAATTCTGAACTGCAAGAGGCATTTAACGATAAAAGAATTAACCAGAAAACTTTCTCTTTTAATGATATAGATATAGGATTTTGGCTAAACAAATTTCCTCATTCATTAACTGAAATGAGTGGATATTTATTTTTGCCACGAGTCAGTAGTAAGAAATTATTACAAAATACGGATGATCCTCGAGTAACCCCTGAAATGAGATCAATATTTAATCGAGTGGCACATCGTCGAACTTATCTAGTTAATCAACGAGATTTAAATAAAGACCTTATTTTCTATTTAAACCGGATCACTCCTTTAATTCAGATCATCAATATTCTTGGAATGATATCTTTTGTAATATTATTGGTCTATTACTTGGTTAAACCTGTTCACTCCCAACTTCTCAATCAATACACATTGATTATTTCTTTTGCCTTATCTATAATTTTACTCCGCTTATTTTTGTATATTGCAATTGATCTGGCATTTTTCCCTGCACCTTCACGTTATTTATTCCCCACTAATCCATTGCTATCCGCACTGTCAATTCTAAACTTATATGTTACAACTAAACTTTTAAGTTCATTTCGATTTTCAGCTTGATATAGCTAAGGTTTATGGCTGTGAAACCAAGATAAACTTCAATTTTTCATTTTCAGTATCTTTTTTGACAGCAAGTTAAAAACGACAAATATATTGAGTAAGGATAATCCAGAGAACAATGGCATACTGGGAAATAGATAACGCATCGGAATTTCCCAAGCAGAGGCATCAAGTAAACTATAGAGAAGAAGACGAGCAATTTGAGTTAAAAGAATCAAGAAAACTATAATTATGTAGGTAGATAGAAACAGTGATTTGGCTTGATAAACACAGGAATAAATTAGGAGGATTACAAAGGAAATAATTCCCAGCACATTGAGAACATATACGAGATAATTTAAGATTTTGACTTTAGTAAATATTTTAGAATTAGGATTGTGGTTGTTGATCAAAGCGGCTCGGCGATTAGCGGTTGCATTAAATAATGCTACACTGGCTTTGGGATCATCCTTAGCAATAATATTTTCTACTTCAGACATAGGGGGGAATATAAACCAATTTACCACCTTAATAAATGAACTCTTGACGTGGGGCAACCAAACCCCTATGTTAGGATCTAAATAACCTAATAGTAAAGGTTTACTAGGTAAAGTTTTCTCCTGAAAGGCCTTTTCTAGTTCCTTATTAACTTCTGTGAATACCTGATAAACACTCTGAGATTTTCGATCTGATGATACCTCGCGAGCTGCATAAATTAACAACCAGGTATTGTAACTTTGCATCATTTCTTCTTTGGGTAAGAAAGGCTTCATTTTTTTCAAAGTTGGGCTAACTTCATAAGCAGCGGCTAATTGTGCCTGCGTAAAAGTAATATATCTTTGAGGAGTACCCACATCTATTTTCATCAGTTTTGTGTACATTCCTTTATAACTGGGAGAATCGAATAAACTGACTCCAGACACACCAAAATTGACTTTGTTTAAGACCGTGCAGGAGAAATTAACTAGACAGAAAAGCAGAAAGGGAATTAAACAGTAATAAACTATTTTCTCGATCTTTTGATTTCTGGAAATTCGATAACCTGTGATCCAAGTAATTAGACCGAAGCCGAGAAAGTATAGATAGAATACCTCTCTTTCTGGTCTAGTAATGGCAATCATTCCTAGAATCAAACCCGATAGACAGGAATAAACAAGTTTACTCGATCTTTTCCTAGAAATTAATAATAATATTGTCACTCCCACTAGAAAATTGAATAAAGAAATTACCGATGATTCACTCCTGGCATCATTGAAAAACCTAAAAGTCAATGGATAAAAAACCATGACACCAAATACACCAAGACAGATCAATTTAGGAATTTTCAAAAATCGCAGGCAATAAACTAAAAATCCCGTGGAAAGTATATAAAAAATATCGTGAAATATTCTCAAAGGAATCCCAGATAAATTAACTAACCAGACAAAGATAGAATAACCGGGAGGATGACCTAAGGCTCCGATACCTACTTTATCCGACCAAATATTGAATGCAGCTCTCGCCAGATAGCTTTCTGGATCCGAACCGATAGCGACAATTTCATACTTTCTGGTTAAATAAAATTTAATAATTATTATCAGGACAAATCCTAATCCAATAAGAAAGTTAAAAATTTGCGTACGTTGACTTAATTTATTCATAATTTTCTTATCCCTCAACACTTTATGATAGTTCTTAGCTCTCTGAGTTTTTTTTTGAATAGGTAAAGTGTATCCTATGATACTATAGAAATCGGTGTGAATTCACCAACAAGTAGATAGATAGGAAGTCTCCCTGATCGTTTAAGATTCATGAAACTAAGAATTAAGAGGCCTCCCAGTCATTGAAATTAATTTGTAACCATTGACCTGTTTAGCTTACCAGATAATGTGGCAGATTGTACCAGATAAAACCTAAAAAGCTATAGAACCCTCTTTAGAGCCAGATAAGCTGTGAACAAGAAGCAAGAAAAATCTAGATTTTCTCTGGGTTGCCAAATTTTTGCCCTAAGCTGTTCGTAATCTAAACCCCGTTGTTGGGATGCTGAAGGACCTGTCTAGCTTAGATAGCTTCGGAAATCTGGATAATGAACAGCCCAATCATTATAGGTTATTGGGGACAAAGACAAGCCAATCAATTAAGGCGGCACTGTTGAGCAATCAAAAATTTGTTGTCACAAATGTCAATAATCCTGTTATACTCTTGAGCAAAACGACTCCACCGCGATTGTTATGCTGGAAAATCAGGTCATGGCAGATGCCGCCTCTAATGAGCAGATACCTACTTTAGAAT
>NZ_JAPZSZ010000169.1:0-4724 GCF_027532095.1 Microcystis sp. LE19-195.1E | reverse complement strand
AATAGAGACGATTCTTGTTTATAAGTTACCGCTTCTCAATCGTCGGGAGATAGAAACTATGTTTAGTTTAGATGAATTAAAACAAACTCAGTATTTTCAAGATGTGCGCGAGGAAGCGCGTCAGGAAGGTCGTCAGGAAGGTCGTCAGGAAGGCAGACTAAACAAAGCATTAGAGGCGGTCCCTCGTTTGTTAGCCCTAGGGTTAAGTGTTGAGCAAGTCGCATCCGCGTTAGAGTTAGAGGTTGAACAGGTTAGAGCTATACAAAACGGGACATAAAAAAATGCGATCGCCTTGTAAAATAAGAGCATGAAAACTGACACGATTTTTTATCAACTCTTTCAATCTTTCCCCTCTATCTTCTTTGAATTAATTCAACTCCCTATCAGCGAAGCGAATAACTACCGCTTTGACTCAGTGGAAGTCAAACAATTTTCTTTTCGTCTTGATGGAGTCTTTCTGCCTCAAAATAATCACCCTAGATTTCATCGTAAAACCGGGGTTGGGACGGGGATAAAGTTATCCCCTCACCCAACCTTACTTACCAACGATTTAAGAAACCGCCACCATTACCCCAGCGCGGTCGAGAATTAAAGAAACCACCACCGTCAGACCAACCATTACGCCAGGGCCGCGCATTAACGAAACTACCACCGCGACCATCTACCCAACCACCAGCACGACTATTCCCCCAACCGCGATTGCCACCATCTCCCCAGCCTAAAGCTTGTAAACTAGGATCAGCAGTACCTTCCGGCAGTTGGTTAACCCGTTCGCGTACAGCGCTAGATAGACGACTTAAACGCGCTTCAATGGGATTAGCCTCGTCTGAGGCGGCCTGGGCAGTGCTAGTCAGACCGAAGGCAGATAAAGCGAGAAGAAAGCCGACTAAACCGGTTTTATTGCGAATATTCACCTGAATTTATGCTCCTATTTGGCTTCTTGGGGATTAATTTGGGCGTGTTCGATAACTTTGAAGGCAAAAAACCCCTTTAATAATTCTGGGGGGATGGGAACCATGCCTTGACTACCGAACCAGCGATCGATTTGACTAACGGTAGCCGTATCATTGGTGATGTAATCCTGCATCATTTTAACAATGGCATAGTTGACATCATCCAAAAAAGTAGAGTTATTTTCGGGAACCATGCAAGCGATGCCAAAATTAGCTAGAGCTTCTTCGGGGACGATTTCGTAGATTTTAGGGTTATCTCTGAGGATTGTTCCCGCTAAAGAAATGCTATCCCCCGCTATTGCCTCGATTTTACCGGTTTTTAAAGCTTCGATCGCTTCTTCTACGGTGCTGTAGGTAGTAACAATTGTCGCTTGCGGTTGTACTAATTTAATCACATCCACGGCCGCGGAAGTGGGAATCAAGGCGATACGTTTACCGATTAGGGATTGAGGAGTGGAGAGATTGCTGCCTTTTTTGGCTAAAATCCTAATCCCAGAAATGCTGTAACTGATGGAAAAATCGACCACTTTCGCCCTTTCCCAAGTAAAAGCCGTACTACAAGCGATATCGATTTCCCCGCTACGAATGAGGTTAATTTTCTCTCCGGGTTGGTTAGCTTCCACCATTTGCAGGGTGACGGGACGACCGAGACGAGTTTCCAGTCGTTTTCTAATTCGTTCTAACACATCCATAGAATAGCCGACCAATTCCCCCTTCTCATTGACGTAGGAGTAGGGAATCGCATCAAAACGGGTTCCTACGGTCAAAAATCCCGTTCGAGCCACTTTTTCCACCACTGTTTCCGCTAAACTCGGACTTGCGAGGAACATGGGCAATATGCAACCTAGTCCCACTAACTGTAAAATTTTCTTCATAAATCGAGTGCTTGCTCCCGTACAAACATAACTATACTAGAATTCACTAAAAAATCTTCAGGGTTTCCATAATAATTTCTGTGAACTTTGACAAATTATGGCAACTCTCCAAAATCTGACTACAAAAGTTTGCTTCCCCGAAATACCCCTTAAAAAAACGGACTTAAATTCGATAATTGGATGTGTAATTTTTATGAGGGAGAATTGCTATGAGATGGCGGTTCAATGCGAATTAATTGACCTTTACCTTCATCGGTGAGCAGGTATAAAAATCCGTCGGGACTTTGACGCACATCCCGCACCCTCTGACCGATGGGAATCGCTTCTTGATTGATAATTTCACCCGATTTATTCAGTTCCAGACGACGAATATCCCTGGAAACTAAACCACCAGCGAATAAATTTCCCTGCCAATTAGGAAAGCGATTACCGGTATAAAAGACCAATCCCGAAGGAGCGATCGCAGGTGTCCAAATTGTTTTCGGATCGATCAGGCCGGGGCGAGATTCTTGGCTGGAAACTGGGGTATTAGTGCCGTACTCTTGACTAGCAGAAACCACTGGCCAACCGTAATTTTTTCCTTTTTCAATTAAATTTAATTCATCCCCTCCTTTCGCTCCATGTTCTGTTGCCCAGACTCGTTTAGTCATCGGATCGAAGCTGATTCCTTGAATATTCCGATGACCATAACTCCAAATTTTAGAACCCGCAAAAGGATTATCTTTAGGTATAGAACCGTCGTCATTGATGCGGATAATTTTACCTAATTGACTTTGCAGATTTTGGGCCTGTTTTCTAATTAAATCTCCCGCTAATTGTAGAGGAGGATTACCCCCGTCCCCAATCGCTACCAATAAAGTGCCATCCGGTAGCCATAATAACCGCGAACCGAAGTGTTGAGAGCCAGTTTTTGTCTGGGAAACTTCAAAAATAACCTGCACATCTCGCAAACTTGCACCATCATAAACCGCACGAGCGACGCGGGTACGATTAGCCTCCTGGTCTCCGTGGGCATAAGTTAGATAAATCCAGCGATTTTGGGCAAATTGGGGATGAATTGCCACATCGAGCAGTCCTCCTTGTCCGACGGCAAAAACTTCGGGAACTCCAGCGATGGCTTTTGGGTCTAATTTGCCCTCTCTAACTACTCTTAAACGACCGGGGCGCTCTGTGATGAGGATTTCCCCGTTAGGTAGCCAAACCATAGCCCAAGGATGCTCTAAACCCTCGATTACGGTCACTTTTTGCCATTGATTTCTCTGGGAATTATTCGCCGAAGTTAATACATTTGCACCTTGACAACTGGAGATAATTATGGTAAGTAAAACGCTAGATACTAAAGGCGAGAAAAGGCGATTGAGAGAATTAAGCATTAGTTGGTAACTCCCCAAGTTTGCCATGGCATAGACATCATTAAGGTGGGTTCGGGTTAATTGCTCGTACAAACTATTTGGCAATACCTCTAATTTTCGCTTTTACTTTTTCAATGAATGAAGAAGAATTCACATCGTGGAGATGTTGTTTCCTCGCTTTACTTAGGATTGATGCCACTAAACCAAAGGAGGACTGAGAAGAAAAAATCAAATCATTACAACTGGCTAACAAATACATATCCATTAATGCTTCTATACCATTTTGAACGCGATCGGGACATTGATCCCAGTTCTGGTGCATTCTTTCTCCCGATGGTGGAAACCATTTTGTTGTGGTGATAATATTTGGGAACTCCTCTTGAAATTTTTCAACAACTTCTTGAGAATCTGTAGCCAAGAAAATGCTGGTAAATTTATTGTTTTTGTTGATTTGTTTAGTATTAGTAATTAGCTTATCTAAAGGAATCTTCATGTCTGTGTATCTGACATGAACGCCTAGGGTATTCACTCCAAAGTAAGATGATCTGAAATCTTCGATAGACTGAATAATTTCAGGTTTCAGGCTTAGATGAGAGTTTAATACCTGTTTGATAATAGTACGATCATCCATTTTTGCCAAGTAATCGAACTTCCCATGAAAAAGTTGTCTCATCTGGTTGATTTTATGAGTATAGGCACAGAAAACAAGAATCTCACTCTCATAATTTGTTCTAGATAATTCAACCGACATAGATTGATCCGAAATCCTTAAATCTTTTCTTAGTCCACCAAAAGATTGATCTAACTTATCAATCCATATCTCAGGATAGACAGACTTGGTATCAGGTATAGATTCTACTGAACCGCTCTTTGGACAGTTAAAAAATAGAGGGAAGGAATTGATATTGTCATGACAATAAGTATTATCCCGCCAATCAATAACTAACTGGCGATTACTAATTTCACTATAGATTATTGCACCACAGGCGGCCAGAATTCGGTTTCCCATGCCAGAGGAACCTTTACAAATCAGAAATTTTCTAGAGCTATTCATATTTTTTATTGAGTATCTACTAAACTATAAACCTAGGCGACGGCGAGATATTTTCAAACTCAAGGGGGAGTTAGCCATAAATAGCTTCACAAATTCTAGGCGACGCAGATAGAATCTTTTGGGTTAACCCCTTTAAAACTTCCTTGAGTAGATCGGGACGAGTAAAAACTATTAAAATAACTGGCGGCAAAGAACTAGGTAAAGGCACCTCATCAAGAGACATTGGTAAATTTGTTAAATTCATAGACTACCGCACAACAAAAATTTTAACATCTGCACAAATCATGCCCAATATGGTAACACCTTAATTTGACTGTGTCAAGCTTAATTACACTTCGATAACTCCCAGCTAGTGGGACTTAAACGCCAAATAAAGATCAAATCGAGTATAATCGTTAAAGAGTAAGCACTTTACGTTGAAAGAGCAGCGATGAAAGAGACAACCCCAGCCGCGATGCCCCCATGCTTTGACCGATGGTGTCGGCGGTTT
>NZ_JAPZSZ010000177.1:0-27481 GCF_027532095.1 Microcystis sp. LE19-195.1E | reverse complement strand
CCAAGGCTATTTAAGGCTGTTTGCAGCCTTGGATGGCAACTTACTCGTCACCCTAGATGGGACTCAGTACTATAGTTCAGAGAAAATTAGTTGTCCTTGTTGCTCAAGCCGCACCTCAAAACAGGGAAAGATAACCTATCAAATCAGGAGAAAGGTAAAATTGGCTAAAGATTTAGTTTATCAAGCAGCCAAAAACGCTTTGATCAAAGATAATTGGTTAATTACTCATGACCTTTATACGATAAGTTTTGGAGGGGTGAATATGGCTGTCGATTTAGGCGCAGAAAAGCTGATTGCTGCGACTAAAGATCATCAAAAGATTGCCGTAGAAATTAAAAGTTTTTTAGAGGGGTCTTCAGCGATCTCAGAATTTCATACTGCCCTAGGACAATTTATTAATTATCGGGCGGTTTTAAAGAGAAAAGATTCAGATAGAGTCTTGTTTTTAGATTCCTAGTTTTACTTACGACACTTTTTTCTCTTTAGATTTTACCCAATTGATGATTAGAGAAAACCATTTAAAATTAATCATTTTTTCGCCAAGTCAGGAGGTAATCTTAACATGGATAAGTTAGCAAAATATCGTCAATTAGTCAAAAATATTCTCTCAGAATATACTCAATATAAACCTACTGGTAATGATTTAGAGATTCAAGCTATTTTTGATGAACAAAAAGAACATTATCAGGTCGTTACCTTTGGGTGGGAAGGCGAAAAGTATGTACATTATTGTCTCATTCATATTGATCTCAAGTCTGATAAAATTTGGATTCAATGGAATATGACAGAACAAGATATTGCTGAAGACTTAGTTAAATTAGGTGTTCCTAAAAAAGATATTGTCATTGGCTTTCATCCTCCTATACTTCGTCAATTGACCGATTATGCAGTAGGATAAATTAATTTATCCTACTGCAATAGATCGCAGTTAGCTGTCTGGTTCTTGGGGGTTATCTGTTGGTGACTTTGCTTTTTTTGATAGGACACCTTTCATTTTTGTTGCTGCTAAACCTAATCCTAGTAATCCTAGACCAAAGATATTAGAAGGCTCAGGAACACTCTTTGGAGTCTGGGAAGCGATAGATCCATACTGTAAATGATCTACTGAAATAGCTGCATTTATTAAAGTTTGGGAAATTGAGATCTTTGAAATTCCTTCTGGATTTATAACTCCGAAGAAACGATCGTCACTCGTAGTTCCATCAAATCTTCCATCACCAATTTGGTTTTGACCTAATTGAATCTTGCCGAGAGAATCTCCTTGAGCATTGAAAGCTTCAAAAGTAAGCGGTGTTCCATCTGTCCCAGATGGCCCTCCATAACTTGAATCTGTCCAAACAATACCAGCATGAGTCGGAAGAGTTCCTAAAGTATTTTTATCAAAAGTAAAATTAAAGCCTCCTATAACTCCATTTCCCCGCTCTAATAGATTATAACCTTGCTGTCCATTTCCATCAATTACCCCATCATCACTATCAACAGAATCTTGATAAAAACCAGGAGGATTAACAGAAATGGGTAATCCACTGGCACTAGAAGCTGTTACACCTGGAGTATTGAGAAGACCATCTTCAAAGTTTTCAAGATAGAAATAGTTAAAATTTACACTCTTAAATGGGCTATCATTAAAGCTTAAGTACGGAGTCGGTTCCAAGAAAATAGGAACCGCATTAGCAGCCTGATTTTCTAAAGTCATGAAACCTAGAGATATCGTAGCAGTTACGACAGCCATTTTAGATACAATGGTTATAGCATTTTGACGATTCATAATGAATTTTCTCCTTAATTTGATTACTTCAAAACTTTGACAATCGAACTGAAACAGATTACTTTTCAAAAAACTCAGCCCTAATTAAATTTGAGACCTTAATTGTGGAGGACTGACTTTCTCCAGATATGCTGGCAAATCATCCAGAGAAATTAATGTCAAAAGACTTAACTTAGTTTCATTAACTTTCTCCAAAAAACCTAACACCTTTCCCTCAGACATCTCAGCATTAATCTCAACAAATAGATAACCAACTCTGTCCGATAAAACCTCCTCAGAAATCTCGATAAAATCCTCACCCGGTATCACAGGACAACATTCAACTTTCCCCTTACCCCTCACCACCAAATCCGCTACAGCTAAACGCGATCGCATGATGGGATTCCAACTATCACTCGCTTCCAAATCAGTGGCAATACCCAGAGACCGTAAGCAACAGTTGACCGCATACACAGCCAAAGTATTGAGATAGACCTGTTCTGCTAGAGCAAAATCCGAATGTTGTTGACAAAAGTAATCTGCGATTTCATGGGCTTCCCTTCCTAGAGCAATCAAAAATACAGAACGATGATTAATTCCTGTAGGCATTATCTTGATTTCCCCCCATTGGAAGCTTGAATTTTCCACAAAAATCCCTGCAAACTCAGCCAGTGAGTTTTTCAAAAGCTATTCACCTCCTTAAAAAATTACAAATAAGACAGAATTTCCTGTCCGATTAAAGGCGCAACCGTCTTCATCTGGCGCGAGAAAAAATTCTTCACTACCGCCGCAGTCAAACTAAAAGAATCCGCGATCTCCTGCCAAGATCGCGCCTCCAATCGCGCCCTCAAAATTGCCTTCAAAGTCGCCTTCGGGCAATTATGGACATGAGGGCGAGACAACAACTCCGGATCAGACTCAATATACTCAGCGATCAACTCCGACAAACAAAGCTGCTCCACTGGTTGAGCCAAATTCTCAAAGACAACAGACTCACCGCTCACCTGCTGTAAAGGCGATACCGATAACGTTGCCCTTGCCAGATCCAGAAAAACGCGATCGCCCAAAGCCCGATTAGCCTTTCTTAGCCCAGATAACCGACAGAGAACCGCCAACCAGACAAAACTTTGTTCATCAATCGCGATCCCTTTAACCTGTAACCTTAACCAGAAACCCAGCCCAACCTTAGCGACTAGACTAACCATTGCCGTCAGTTGGTACTTGCGACGAATCAATTGCTGCTTCTGCGCCCTGACCAGCGGGTCAAGCGTTTCCGCATACGCCTCTCGCAACAGAATATCCAGCCGATAGTTGACCCAAGCCAGAAAACTGCCCCGGTCAGGATCGAACTGGTCGAGGTGGAAAGCAACCCAACATAACGTTCGATTAACCGCATCCTCATAGACCTCTACCGAATAATGACCTCGACCCCGTAGCCGACCCGAAAATCGCAGAGCATCAAGTAACCGAGCGATCGCGGCTTGCTGCTGCAAACCCACTGTCCCAGTATAGGAACGCGCTTGCAGGGCGAGGTATTGCAGGTCATCATCATCGGTTTGCTTCAGGGAAGTTCCGCGATCGCGATGGGAGACAATGGAATTCAGACGAACTTCAGAAGAGGAGAAACAGGGTTGGGTTAACGGCATAGATGATGTTCTCAACTGCTTTCATAAAAGAAATCACCTCAAACTCCTGCGAACGTCTCAAGTTGTCACAAAACTTTATATTTTAGAAATTTAAATGACGGTCAACCCCCTGATTGACTAAAGCGATTTCTTGGAATGAATATCCCGGCAGCCTCCATTAACGGTGCGTTCACTGGCGCTAGCGACACCCTACCTCGATCAATTTTGCTACATTCTGAATTTGGAATTGCTGGCCAACACCTGATCTTGTTGGCTCCGTGAAAGTCTGGGACTACAATAGGGAAAAGTGACAATTTTTGCCAGAGTGATCACCGAGGACTAATAAAGAATGACGGCTATCCTAGGGAAACCTGCCACGCTTAACACTCCGATTCTGCACCGTCTTGCCAATGGTTTAACGATTATTGCCGAAAGTCAACCGGTAGAAGCGGTTAATCTCAATGTTTGGCTGCAGGTCGGCTCGGCCTTAGAATCGGATCAGATCAATGGGATGGCTCATTTTCTTGAACACATGGTTTTTAAGGGAACCCGTAACTTAGACAGTGGTGAATTTGAACGGGCGATCGAATCGAGGGGAGCGGTGACTAATGCCGCTACTAGCCAAGAATACACCCATTATTACATTACCACTGCCCCGCGGGACTTCGCCCATCTGGCCCCGCTGCAGCTAGAAGTGGTTTTAGAAGCTTTAATCCCCGATGAAGCTTTTGAGCGGGAAAGACAGGTTATTTTAGAAGAAATTCGTCGTTCTCAGGATAATCCCCGTCGTCGCACTTTTTATCGCACCATGGAGACCTGTTTTCAAGTTTTACCCTATCGTCGTCCGGTGTTGGGTCCGATGGCAGTGATTGAAAATCTTACTCCTCAACAAATGCGCGATTTTCATCAGACTTGGTATCGTCCCGAATGGATGACGGTGGCAGTGGTGGGTAATTTGCCTGTAGATGATTTAATGGCTATTGTGAGGGATTCTCTAGATACTTTAGGCAGTAAGGGCAATTCTGGGCTGATTTCCCATCCTATCGCCCATCTAAAGCCCGAAGCTCCCTTTAAAGAGATTATCCGTCAAGAATACGAGGATGAAAATTTGCAGCAGGCCCGCTTAATCCTATTTTGGAAAGTGCCGGGGTTGAGAGACTTAGAAAAAACCTATCCTCTCGATGTTTTAGCGGCTATTCTGGGTCAGGGCAAGGTATCGCGATTATTTCAATCTCTGCGCCAAGAAAAGGGCTTAGTTTCCCAAATAACTGCCAGTAATATGTCCCAAGCAGTGCAAGGAGTGTTTTCCGTGTCGGCCCAATTAGCCTCGGAAAATATCGAGCAAGTGGAAAGGGAGGTAGTAGCACAGATTGGACAAATTCAACAGGAAGCTGTGACAGTTTCTGAACTGGAACGAGTCAAAACCCAAGTGGCCAATCGGTTTATTTTTAGCAATGAAAGACCGAGCGATCGAGCCAACCTTTACGGTTATTATCATACTCAGATCGGTGATTTACAACCAGCTTTTTGTTATCCCCAACACATTGAAGCCCTCACTTTAGAGGATATTCAAAATGCCTGTCAAGAGTATTTAAATCCTAACGCTTACGGTGTGGTTGTGGTAAGACCAATTCAGTAAACAGGGAATGGGGAAATGGGGAAATGGGGAAATTTCAACCAAAACCCTAACACCCTAACACCCTAACACCCTAACACCCTAACACCTGACTCCCGACTCCTGACTCCTGACTCCTGAATTCTGATAACCTATGTGGACTCAAATTGCCCGACATATTGCCCAAACCACGGAAAAACCCTTTGAAATTGAGAAAAGTCATCCCGTTAGTGGTGGCTGCATCAATCAGGGTTATGCCGTCACTGGCAATGGTTTAATTTATTTCGTTAAGATTAACCAAGCGAACCAAGAGGCCATGTTTGCCGCCGAAGCTTTAGGATTAAAGCAAATTCACGCTACCAAGACTATCAGGGTTCCGGAGCCAATTTGTTGGGGAATTGCCGAGAAATCTAGTTATTTAGTGCTAGAGTGGTTAGAATTCGGCGGTGGCAATAGTCAAAGCTGGGAAAAAATGGGGCAAAATTTAGCTCGTTTACATCAAGTTTCCCTGTCCGATCGCTTTGGTTGGCAGTGTAATAATACCATTGGTTCTACTCCCCAGATCAATACCGTTAGTAACAGTTGGGCGGATTTTTTCGCTCATCAGCGTATTGGCTATCAATTAAGACTTGCGAAGGAGCGCGGCGGCAATTTTCCCGACGAGGATCAAGTTATTCCCGCTATTAGCGAGATTTTGAGTCAGCATCAACCCCATCCCTCCCTTGTCCACGGTGATTTATGGTCGGGAAACGCGGCCATTACCGTCGATGGGGAACCAGTAATTTTAGACCCGGCCACCTATTGGGGAGACCGGGAGGTAGATTTAGCTATGACGGAACTTTTTGGCGGTTTTCCGGCGGCTTTTTATCGGGGTTATAACGATGTTTTCCCCCTCGATGCTGGTTATCAACAG
Organism: Microcystis sp. LE19-195.1E; assembly: GCF_027532095.1. Taxonomy (NCBI): domain Bacteria; kingdom Bacillati; phylum Cyanobacteriota; class Cyanophyceae; order Chroococcales; family Microcystaceae; genus Microcystis; species Microcystis sp. LE19-195.1E. The sequence goes on along the minus strand of NZ_JAPZSZ010000177.1, from coordinate 21,581 downwards.
CGCAAAACTCTTTACAATCTCTACCATATTCTCAACCACTTTAATTTATTTGGTGGTGGTTACGCTTCCCAGGCCAATCGGATGTTACAGGAAATTCTTTAAGGGTTTTACTTGTGAATCTTTACCAAGGATAAGTTATGTCTATTCGAGAAACTACTGTGATTAAAACTCCAGAGACAAAAGTATGGACTGATGCAGAATTTATGGCGTTACCTGACGATGGTAATCGTTACGAATTGGTCAAGGGAGAGTTAATTAATCTGGGTAATTCTGGGGCTTTACATGGTTATATTGCCATTATTTTAAGTGCTGCTTTATTCGCTTTAGTAACATCTCGAAAACTAGGGGTATTATTGGACTCCAGCACTGCTTTTACTATGAAAAATGGCAATAAACGTTCTCCTGATATAGCCTTTTTTGCCAAGGAACGTCTGCAAGGATTGGAAGAATTGCCGACGGGTTTTTTAGAAGGTGGGCCCGATTTAGTGGTAGAAATTCTCTCTCCAGGGAATACAGTGGCAGAAATCGAGGACAAAATTGCCGAATATTTTGCCAATGGGACTCGTTTGCTCTGGGTTATCAGTCCCCGTCAACACTATGTTTTAGTTTATCGTTGCGGGTACGAACCGCAGGGATTATTAACATCAGGAGATTTTCTGGAGGGGGAAGATGTGGTTCCGGGGTTCACTTTTCCGGTGGCTGATTTGTTTCAAAAACTATCTTTGTGACTCTTTCTTCTCAACAAATCGGCTAATAAATCGGCACTATCACTAATAGCTAGATGAGAAGCTTGTTGGGCCATGGCGGCCAATTTTTCGGGATTAGACCATAAATCGAGGACTAATTCGCCTAAAAACTGAGCAGTTAACTCATTTTGACGGTAAAGATAAGCGGCTTGAGCTTCAGCGAAAACTTTGGCATTATAGAACTGATGGTCTTCGGCAGCAAAAGGATAGGGAATTAAAATCGAAGGCGTACAAGTGATCGCTAATTCTGTTAAAGTGCCGGCACCGGAGCGACTGATAGCTAGATTAGCTCTTTGCCATAATCCCGCCATATTGTCGTAAAAAGGCCGGGAAAAATAGTTAGAATGGCGCAAACTATCCGCTTCGGGGTCGTTTTCTCCCGTGAGATGCACGATATAAATACCTTTTTCTAACCATTGGGGAGCGCTTTGTCGCACAAGTTGATTAAGGGCTACGGCCCCTTGAGAACCACCGGCAACGACAATTAAAAAAGCAGTCTCTGGAATCGGTAAATCCAGGGACTGGGGAATGAGAAACTGCTCTCGTACAGGCGTACTAGCCCAAGTGGTGCGAGTGCCGGGTAAATAGCTGGCGGTTCCCTGAAAACCGAGGGCAACCGTATCGCACCAGCGACCGAGAACTTTCGTGACTTTGCCCGGTATGTAGTTAGATTCGTGTAGGATGACGGGAATATTGGCTAAACGAGCCGCTAAAATCGTCGGACCTGCGATATAACCCCCGGTGGTAAAAACTGCCGCTATCTGACGTTTTTTGATTAAACTACGCACTTGCCAAATGGCCCGCAGTTGACGCAGCAGAATCTTGAGAGTTTTTAACCCCAAACGGGTTTGAAACCCCTCAATGGGAATAGTGTGCAGGGGATAGGTTTTTGGAACTAAGGACTGTTCCAGACGGTCTGGAACTCCTAACCATTCAATCTCGTAATCCGGCAAGCGCTCGGCCAGGGCCAAAGCGGGAAATAAATGACCACCAGTACCACTAGCGGCAATCAAGAGACGGGTTGGAGTGCGTGCCATAATTCGAGAGAGGGTAAATTCAGCCCTAGAATGAAATAATCTACCATAGTTATTGATCCTTACACAAACTATCACTAATGCGTAACTTGAACACGATTCCCAATAAATTTTTTCGTCAATCCCTCAATTTTTCCCTATCGTTGCTGTTAGGTTTAGGGTTAACTTTTACCCTTGCCACCAGTTTGCGGGCCGAAAAGCCAGAAACTGCTCCAGCTAATTTAAAAACGCTTATCTCCAAAATCGAAACGGCGGCTAATGAGCGAAATCTCAAGCAATTAATGGAGTTTTATAGTCCGAAATTTACTAACTCCGATGGCTTGACCTACGAAAAAACTAAAAAGGCTTTAACTCATTTTTGGGAACGTTATAACAATCTACAATACACCACGACTCTCGAATCTTGGAGTCGTTCCGGGGACAAGTTAACGGCCAATACAATTACTAAAATTACCGGGACAGGAAAGGTGCAGGGACGAGCGGTGGGAATGAATGCTACGATTCGTTCTCGTCAACAATTTCAGGGGAATAAACTGGTTTATCAGGAGATTTTAAGCGAGAGGGTTGAGTTAAGCACCGGCAAAAATCCCCCCAGTATTCAAGTGAGAATTCCCGAAAGGGTGAAAGTGGGTGAAGAATTTGATTTTGATGTGATTGTCCGCGAACCTTTAGGGGATGATTTATTGGCCGGAACGGCGATCGATGAGAAAGTAGATATTGAGCGTTATATTAATACAAAGCCTCTAGAATTGGAATTATTACAGTCCGGCGGTTTATTTAAGCGGGTAAAAGCGCCGGCAACACCGGAAAATCGTTGGTTATCGGCGATTTTAATCCAAGGAGATGGGATTGTTGTCGTTACTCAACGGGTTAAGGTAGAAAAGTAATTTTTATCTAAGTAGGGTTTGCTGAAAAATCTTGTTGGTGGGGTGTGGGGTGTAGGGTTTTATTCCCCCCGTTCACTCCAATGGCTGGCACTTTCAGGCAATTTAATCCTTATTTTTGCCGTTTTTGAACCCTCAAAAATTAATTATGCAAGAGGTTTAATAAATACTCTGATTAAGCATAGAGGTGGGAAACATCGCTCGTCCATACTTTAAAATTTGTTAAATTTACTTGACCAAAAGAAGTTGTTAGGGCAGCATCGACGGCATCTAAGCCGCGAGTCATTAAAATCCGCCCGATTCTGGGGGTGTTATGACGAGCATCAAAAGTGTACCATTGATGGTCTAAATAGACTTCAAACCAAGCACTAAAATCCATCGGTAGGGGTTGGGAAGAAATACCGATATCTCCGAGATAGCCGGAGGCATAACGGGCAGGAATATTTAGGCAACGGCAAAAAGTCAAAGCTAGATGGTTAAAATCGCGACAAACCCCCGTTCTTTCCCGATAGACATCATAGGCGGTTTTCGTCACCCGCGCGTATTCGTAACCAAAACGAATGTGACTATGAACCCAATCACAAACCGCTTGTACCCTTGCCCAACCGGGGGGAGTTTGTCCGAAAAGTTCCCAGGCAATTTCCGCAAGCAAATCTACTTCGCAATAACGGCTACTCATTAGGTAGGGAAAAACTTGGGTTGGTAACTCTGCTAAAGGAATTTCTTGGGCATTCCAATTAACGATATCGGGTTTCCATTCATTCTCGATAACTGCTTCATTGTGAATGCGGATCTGTCCGTCGGGTAAAATTAGACGACTGGTTCGATTACCGAAGCTATCTAAAAATTCTTCTATTTTTGTTGCCGGTTCCACCTGCAAATTTTCCGATTGTCTAACTTGATTTAAAATTGAGGGGTGTAGATAAAGTTTTAACAACATGACCACGGGTAAGGGGGCATCAAAGCCAAATTCATAACCAACATGGATTAACATTAGGACTCCTATCTAAATGAAATTTTGTCAGGATTGGTAGAGATGAAACGCCAATAATCGCCAGACTGAAAAAAGTTAGGCCCGACTACTTAGTTAAAAGTTTGAGGAGAAAGTAATGGCCTGGTGCATCTCATTTTTGTAAATCTACTGATTTGGGATTTTTCAGGGGAAACTTTCTCCTAAAATTGGGTGTGTTACTTTCAGTTTTATCACTCAATCCCAGCTTTTGGGGGGTTCTACCCCCCAAACCCCGGAGCGCATTAGCTTTTCGGTGGGATGCTTACACGCGATTGTTCATATTTTTGTACCAATTTCAGAGTCACTGATAATTGCTGATTGTCGGTATTTCTGCAAATGTGGGATGCAGCCGTAATAGCCAAGCTGAAACCCGATAAGCTTTGTACAGAGTTACTTTTATTATAAACTGCTTCAACTAAAAGCTTTGTAACTTTGAAGACAAGCCATCGGCAGGATTAGCTCTATCGAAAAGAGTCTGGGGTGGATGGTTCCTCTAATAGACGGATTTCAATGGGGATGTAGGCCAGTTTAGCAAAAATCTTTTGTTGATAACTGACGGGCCACCATTCGTAAAGAAAAATTTCTAAAGGTCGCCAGAGGGCCACCCAACCACTAATTAATAATCCTTCTTCTAAGAAGTGAATAAATGTATCGGTGCCAAAACGACTAATTAATTCGCTGAGACTCAAACAAACAAAAAGAAAGGAGAGACCAATTAGCAAAGATATGCGTCCCTGTCGCCAAATTGTGCGTAATTTTCTTTGTTCTCCCTGTTGGCGATAGTCAAAATAATTATGTAAAGCTGAGGGTAACAGATGTCGGGCGGTATTCTGTTCGTTACTGGGAAGATAAAAGACTAATTTAAGGGGGGTATTTAGGGGGAATTCATCCACAGAGTTAATAATATAGTTTTCGGCGTTATCGTCTAAATCTCTATCTAAAAATGGCGAAGGATCGAGAGAATTAAAGACTTGCTGTAACTGATTAAGTTTAATTTCAATTAAGTAAGTTCCTTCCTCCTCTCGATAATAGGATTGTAATTTATTTACCAGTCTAGACATTAGTTATTAAGGTTAAGCAAATGGGGTGAACTGACACAACTAAAATCTACTAAGTAGGTAGGCACAATTATTTGTAGGGCGTTGGGTTTCATGCTTCAACCCAACCTACGTTCATCTTATATTTAATTCCACCCACCCACTTAGAAGTTAATTCATCTTGCTCATACAGGCTAAGGATTGAGCTATCTCTGAGAATATTTTAGCTGTATCAGTCCCAGATCATTAATTTAATTTAGCGACCAAAACCAGCGTACCAAAAATAGGTAACCATGGGGATTACTGTGGCTAAAACCAGTAAAACTATCACCCAAATCGTGGCGCTTTTATCGTCAGTTTCTTCTGCGGTAGTAAAGGTACTTTCGATATTAATTGTCGCTACTTCCGGCGGTCCGGGATCCGCTTCTCCAGAAAGTACCGCCGTTAGACGACGACTAGCATCGAGTAAAGCTTGATTATATTTTCCCCCATCTTTGAGGGGAACTGCCATAGTTTCCGAGAGGATACTATCAGCAATAGCATCGGTTAATAGGGGTTTTGCTTCCTCCCCAACCCGAATAGCAGTTTTATTGGTTAAAGTATCAAGAACGATGATAGTTTGATTGGCACGATCTTCGGAGTTAGGATACCATTCTCTCAGGATATCATCGGCTAAATTGTCAATTTTTTGACCGTAATCCAAGCGCCGGACTACCACCATTCTCACTTCCTGGCCGGTTTTTTCGGCGAGGTTTTTCAGGTCTTTATTTAATTTTCCCTCGTTAGCAGCACTAATGGCCGCAACGGGATCGACTACATAAGTGGGCGCTCCGGGGCTTAAAATGGGGAGGTCATAGACTCCCATGGCAGCAGCAGGTGACAGGGAAACACCCAAGGCTACACAGCAGGAGAGAAGGAGAGAAGCTAATAATTTGAGCATATCGATTCGGTAAAATTCCTATAGAACATGATAGGGGAAAAGTTTACTGTTTTTTGAGTCGGGAGACAGGAGATGGGGAAGTGGGGAAGTGGGGTGATGGGGAAATTCAACTAATACCCTAAAACCCTAAAACCCTACAAACCTACAAACCCAACACCCAAACCCTTTTAACTGATAACTGATAACTGATTATGAGTGATTTTGAGGAACTAGAGTCTAAAAAACGGGAAAAAGCCCTAGAAATGCAGGCACATCGCGATAATTTGCTCTCGCGGGTGACAAGACTACTAATTGCTCAAGATATCCACTCGGCGATCGATCATACCCTAGAACTGCTCTGTCAATTTACCCAGAGCGCTCACTGTTACATTATTCAATATTCCACCTGTCGTCAGCAGTGGAGTATGGTTTATGAATACTGTCACCCCGACTATCCGCAGGTTATCCCGATTCGGGAACAATCACAAAATCTCTCAACGGAAACCTTTCCTTGGTTTTCTGAACAATTATTAAACGGTATTCCAGTTAAACTGAACTCTTTAGACGATTTACCCGCTACTGCTATCCCTGAAAGAGCTATTCTCGCTAATAGTTCTACTCCCTGTCTCTTAATCGTTCCCATGTGGGATAGTTGTGGGGTAACGGTGGGTTATCTGGGATTGGATGCAAGTGCAGAAAAGCAATGGACAAAGGAAGATGTCACCTTTGTCCGGTTGGTGGGAGAATTAATTGCGATCGCACAAAGTAGATATGAAGCGGAAAAAGGATTAAAAGAGGCTAAAGAAGCGGCAGTTAAGGCAAATAAAGCTAAAAGTGAGTTTCTAGCTAACATGAGCCATGAATTACGCACTCCTCTTAATGCTATCTTGGGTTTTACTCGCTTAATATCCCGGGATAGCAGCATCAGCAGTGAATATCGGCAATATTTGGAAATTGTCAATCGTAGCGGAGAACATTTATTAGAGTTAATCAACGATATTCTAGAAATGTCGAAGATAGAAGCGGGAAGAACGGTTTTTAATCCTAGTAATTTCGATTTATACGCTCTTTTAGATAATATTGCCGAAATGCTACGCCCACAAGCGCAGGCAAAAGCTTTAAGCTTAATTTTTGATCGCAGCTCCAATCTGCCTCAATATATATGTACTGATGAAAGTAAATTGCGACAGGTGTTAATCAATCTCTTGGGTAACGGATTGAAGTTTACTGAGTCGGGAGGGGTGACTCTCCGGGTAAAATTAGGGGAGAAAAGAGAAGATTATCAGCGATTGCTCTGGGAAATTGAAGATACAGGCCTAGGAATCGCTCCAGAGGAGATTTATAAGCTATTTCAACCCTTTAACCAAACGGAAACGGGACGAAAATCCCAACAGGGGACAGGATTGGGTTTACCTATCAGTAAAAAATTTGTTGAGTTGATGGGAGGTGCGATCGGAGTTAGTAGTATTCTGGGTCAAGGAAGTATTTTTAGTTTTGATATTCAGGTGGGTTTGGTGGGGGAAAATGAGATTAAAACCGAAACCAATAGGGCAAAAGTAATCGCTTTAGCAGAAAATCAGCCTAAATATCGCATATTAGTCGTCGATGATCGACCGGAAAGCCGTTTACTGTTACTGAAACTCCTGGCTACCCTAGGATTATCCGTGCAAGAGGCCGCTAATGGTCAAGAAGCGATCGCAATTTGGCAAGCATGGCAACCTCATCTTATCTGGATGGATATGAGAATGCCGGTGAAGGACGGTTACGAAGCAACTAGGGAAATTCGGCAGTTAGAGGCTGATAATCGCGGAAAAACGGTGATAATTGCCCTAACTGCCAGTGCTTTTGAAGAGGATCGCGCCTTGGTTATTGCCGCTGGTTGTGATGATTTCGTGCGTAAACCTTTCCGAGAGGAAGTTATCTGGCAAAAAATGAGCGAATATCTAGGATTAAAATATATTTATGCCGATAATGAGCCAAATCAACCCAATTATTCGCCAGTTTTCCTCGATTCCCTGCAATCGCTATTAAAATTAATCAGTCCCGTCTGGATTAGACAATTGCAACAAGCGGCGCGAGAATGTGATGATGAAAAAATTATCGCCCTAACCGCAGAAATTCCCGCCGATTATGCTACCCTTGCCCAAGGTTTACAACAGTTAGCCGGAGAATTTTCCTTTGATGCGATCGAAACCATAATTAGAGATTTAAACATATCTTAAGAGAGTATTTTATCTAGATCTCAAAAACGTGATATTCTAAAGGCATAAATCCCTAAATATGACAATTTTAAAGGATGAAACTGTTAAAAATGCTTATCGGTACTTGGTTAATACTACCGATTTTTTCCGTTCATGCTCAAGTCCCCTCGCTGCCCCCAATTAAGCAAAATTCCCCCAATCTTGGTGATCTACCCAATGATCCCACCCAGCAGAAAAATTGGCTTTGTACCCAAGGAGATCAACGCATTGCCGTGGCTGCTAAAGAAGAGAAAGGTTGGAAAGAATTAATTGAAAAACAAGGTTGGCAATGTCGTGAGGGAAATACCGACATACCCGATAAAACTCTCGGCTTTTCCTGTGAACCAGAACAAACCCTCGGACTCTTGACAGTTTACTGGTTAAATGGTAGTAATGGTCAACAACAATTAAGCCAATGGCGAGATAAATTAGCAGCACAACAGGGGATGGTTTGTACCATTAATAACGTGCAGTTATTCGATACTCAAGAAAATATACCCAACCCATCAAAACCATGATTAAATTAGCAATTTTGCCTCAATCTATCCTCCTAGGTATCAGTTTACTATTAAATAATTCTCTGCCCTTACTTGCCCAATCTACACCCCTGAGCGTGGATAATTTAAGGAATACCGTCTATAACATTCCCAATCGGGGTTCCGTAATTGTCAGCGATGGTATTTTTCAATCCAATGAGGGACAGATTTTAGGAGTGCAAGTCAGTCGAGAAGCTTTGATGGGGGACTATAATAATGATCAAAGGAATGATGGTATTGTCGTGTTAAGAGTGATTACCAGAGATCAACAGCAATTACATTATTTAGCCCTAGTGATTGATAATAACGGTACTGCCACTAACACCGATACTGTCCTGTTAGCCGATCGAGTAATTGTCGATAATCTTAGTGCTAAAGATGGTATGATCACCGTCAATATGAGAAGATTTCTCCCCCGGGATCCTTCCTGTTGTCCGTCGGGAGTCATTACCCAACAATTTGCGATTAATTCTAGTATTAATCAATTGACTTTACTGAGTACCAACGAAAGTCAACCCACCACACCAAATGTGCAGGTAGTACCCGCTTCTCCCCTGAGAATTAATAATAGTAATCTCCCCTTTCAACCTCCCGCTGGGGCCATCCAAATCCGCTTTTAACCTTATTTTTGGTGCGTTACGCTATGCTAACGCACCCTACCTTTTTGTTTGAGAAAAAATGACCTACAAATATCCCATCCAACGCTGGTATATTGCCGCGACTAATCCCGAAAAAATCGCGGGGTTAGCGCGAGAAATGGGACTATCATCCTTATTAGCAACTATCTTAATTAATCGCGGTATTGATACCCCCGAATTAGCTAAAACTTATATAGATCCTGAAGCGGATACCTTACCCTCTCCCCTGGGAGAATTTCCCGACTTAGAAAAAAGCGTCAATTTATTAGTAAAAGCGATCGCTAGGGGCGATAAAATTGCTATCTGTGGGGACTACGATGCCGATGGCATGACCAGTACATCTTTACTATTAAGAGCCTTGAGACATCTCGGCGCTAGAGTAAATCATGCCATACCCAGTCGCATGAAAGAGGGATACGGAATTAATCAGCGCATTGTCGAAGAATTTGCCGAATCGGGAGTCGGATTGATTCTCACCGTTGATAATGGTATTTCCGCTCACGAACCGATCGCCCTAGCGATAGAATTAGGATTAAAAGTTATTATCACCGATCATCACGATCTGCCGCCAATTTTACCAAATGCCTCCGCTATTCTCAACCCGAAATTATTAACCCCGAACTCTCCCTATCAGGGATTAGCGGGGGTGGGAGTCGCCTATATTTTAGCGGTGACAACTGCCCAAAAAATGGGTAAATTACAGGGATTAACCGAGTCATTATTAGCATTATTTACCCTAGGCACTATAGCAGATTTAGCTCCATTAATTGGGGTAAATCGTCGCTGGTTAAAACGGGGTTTAAGAAAATTGCCCAAATCTCAATTAGTCGGGATTCAATCCCTGATGCAAATAGCGGGAATTAGCGAGGAACAAAAGCAATTACAACCGGATGATATTGGCTTTAAATTGGGACCGAGAATTAATGCCATTGGTAGAATTGGTGATCCCCAGATAGTTATTGAATTATTAACCACCGATGAGGCGGGAATTGCCTTAGAAAGAGCGATGCAGTGCGAACAAATTAATCGTACTCGTCAAGAATTGTGCGAAAAAATTGAAGAAGAAGCGATTAAATTAGTGGAAGAAACGCCGATTCTTTGGCAAAAAGATCGAGTTTTAGTCGTGGTAGAAAAAGATTGGCATCATGGGGTAATTGGTATTGTAGCTTCCCGTTTAGTGGAACGCTACGGAGTGCCGGTTTTTATTGGTACTTATGAGGAAGAAGATGCTAGTAAAATTCGCGGTTCTGCCAGAGGAATTGAAGAATTTCACGTTTTTGAAGCCCTGCAATTTTGCCAAGATTTACTAGGAAAATTTGGCGGTCATAAAATGGCGGGGGGTTTTAGTTTACCCACAGCTAATTTACTAGCATTTAAACAAAGATTAAGTCAATTTTCTCACAAAATTTTACAAATAGAACAATTAAAACCTTTAATTAAAATTGATACTATCCTAGACTTTAAACAAATAAACCTGCAACTTTTTCAACAAATTGATAGTTTACAACCCTGGGGAATTGGCAATGAATTACCCGTTTTTTGGACTCCTAACGTGCGAGTAGTGGAACAGAAAACTATCGGAAAAAATCATTTAAAATTATTGCTGGCTCAAAGCGATAATACCAGAATTAAAGCCCTAGCTTGGCGTTGGGGCGAATATTGTCCTTTACCAACGCGTTTAGATATTGCCTATAAACTCAAAGAAAATACTTGGAATGGTAATAAAACCATAGAAATTGAATTAGTGGGAGTGCGATTACCCCAAGAAAATGATAGTATTAAAAAAGCAATTTTTATGCACGCCGAAAAAATGTATCAATGTAGTTTTTGGGGTGATTTAAACGAGATTCGCATCAAAAATGAACAGGGCGAGATTTTAGTCGTCCAGAAAGGGCAGCGCATTGGTTTATTAGGCAAAAATCGGCAACAAGCGAGAGAAGTCAACGTGACTGAACCCCGTTTTTATACTTTAATTAAAGTTGCCATCAAAGCTTTGGCTATCTAAGTAGCTGGTTATAATTAAATTAAAAATCGATTTTAGGTTCGATCCCCCCTGCCCCCCTTAATAAGGTAGGGTTGATTCATGAATCAACCCTACCCTTGATAACGGGGGTGTCTGATAATTTTTAACGCCTACCTACTTAGCAAAACCTCCAAAAAAAGCGCCTTGACGATGAACCAAACCATAGTGATCAAAATCGGTACTTCCAGTTTGACCGATAATCAAACCGGCCAATTATCCCTATCCACGATCGCCGCTTTAGTGGAAGTCCTCACCCGGTTGCGCGCTGCCGGTCATCGGGTGGTATTAGTATCTTCCGGGGCCGTGGGGGTGGGCTGCCGTCGTCTGGGAATACAGGAAAGACCGAAAAAAATCGCCCTCAAACAAGCGATCGCCGCCGTCGGTCAAGGTCGTCTGATGCGGATCTATGATGACCTCTTTACCAGTCTTGGTCAACCGATCGCCCAAATTTTGCTGACCCGTCCCGAATTGATGGAACGCACCTGTTATGTCAACGCCTATAATACTTTTCAGGCTTTGTTTGAATTAGGGGTGATTGCCATTGTCAACGAAAATGATACGGTGGCGATCGATGAGTTAAAATTCGGCGATAATGACACTTTATCAGCCCTTGTAGCCAGTTTAATCGAGGCTGACTGGTTATTTATCCTCACCGATGTGGATCGCCTCTACAGTGCCGATCCGCGGCTATTTCCCGAAGCGGCGGCTATTGCCCGAGTTAGTCCCGCGGAATTAGCGCAACTATCGATCGATGCCGGTAGTAGTGGCAGTCAGTGGGGGACCGGGGGTATGGCGACTAAATTGGCGGCGGCCCGGATTGCCACCAGCGCCGGGGTAGAAATGGCGATTACTAGGGGACGGCAGCCTGGTAATATCTTAAAAATTATGGCAGGAGAGGCGATCGGAACCCGTTTTGAGGCCCAAAAACGCAGTGATAACGCCCGCAAACGCTGGATCGCCTACGGACTAATGCCCATGGGTAAAATCTATCTCGATGCTGGGGCGATTCAAGCCATTTGTCAGGGGGGAAAATCTCTGCTCGCGGCCGGGATCACCAAAGTGGAGGGGGAATTTAGCGCCTCGGAATCGGTGCAATTGTGCGATCAAGAGGGCCGGGAAGTGGCCCGGGGAATTGTTAATTATAGTAGTGAGGAGATCGATCGAGTTAAAGGTCAACATTCCGAGCGTATTGCCAGTTTCTTAGGTTATATGGCCGCAGAAACCATCATTCATCGGGATAATCTCGTCATTTTGAGTGCCTCGTCCACCACCTCGACTAATCAGGGATAATTCCGCCACCCAGCGCCGGTCCAGCCAATGCCTTAAATGTAAAGAAATGTCTCAAAAAAACAACAAATTGTTAGACAAGCAAGAGAGTTAGACTAGGGATGTCCCCCGAAGTTCAACCCTGTGAGATTATAAATAAAGCGAAACTCAAAAATGTCTTTATTGCTGTTGGGAGAAACTTAATAATGCGAGACGCGGTAACTAGCCTGATTAGAAAATACGATGTCACTGGACGTTATCTCGATCGAGATGCGATCGATAATCTTAAACAATATTTCGCCTCGGGAACTGCCCGTCTAGCTGCCGCCGCCCTCATTAACGCTAATTCGGCGGCGCTCGTGCGTGGGGCGGCGATTCGTCTATTTGAAGAAGTTCCCGAATTGATCCGCGCCGGGGGTAATGCCTACACCACCCGTCGTTATTCTGCCTGTCTGCGGGATATGGATTACTATCTCCGCTATGCCAGTTATGCGCTGGTGGCTGCTGATACTAATGTTCTAGATGAACGGGTACTGCAAGGACTGCGGGAAACCTATAATTCCCTCGGTGTTCCCATCGGTCCGACGGTGCGCGGTATCCAAATCATGAGCGAAATGATTCAAACCATGGCTACTGAGGCGGGTATTGCCGACACCTCTTTGATCGCTGAACCCTTTGATCATCTCACTCGCGAATTAAGCGAAGTGTCTATATAATGCAGTTGTCAGTTATCGCTTATCGGTTTTGTCCGTTCAATTTTTGATGGAACTAACCCGCATCAGTACCCACTCTCAGCCTAGGGGAGTGGGGAAGGTGCAGCAAGGGGAACAGTTGATTAAAACATTGTCCAGCTTTCTTTGACCCATGACTCTCCCCTCGGATTTTCCCCTAGAACCACCGGCTACCAATAAAGATCCCCATCGTGATTATCGCGGACTCGATCGCGATAAACTCACCCCCATGTATCAGCATTATGTGGAGGTAAAAGAAACCTATCCCAATGCTCTTTTACTCTATCGTGTGGGCGATTTTTTCGAGTGTTTCTTTCAGGATGCGGTGATTATCTCCAGAGAATTAGAATTAGTTCTCACCAGCAAGGAAGGGGGTAAAGGGATTGGGAGAGTCGCCATGACCGGGGTTCCCCACCACGCCCTAGAGCGTTATAGTCGTTTATTGGTGGAAAAAGGCTATGCGGTGGCGATTTGTGACCAAGTAGAGGATTCAACGGAAGCAGCCGCCGAAAAACGGCTCGTAGAACGCGCTATCACCAAACTGCTCACCCCCGGAACCCTCACCGATGAGGGAATGTTAAACGCAAAAAAGAATAATTTTCTAGCTGCTGTGGTGATTACCGGAGAAAATTGGGGATTAGCCTATGCAGACATCTCCACCGGAGAATTCTACACCACCCAAGCCAGCGATTTAACGGCTTTAAGCCTAGAATTAAGCCGTTTACAGCCCTCAGAAATCCTTTTTCCCATCAATGCCCCCGATTTAAACCGTATTTTGCGTCCCGGGGAAAAATCTGACCATCTCCCCCCCTGTTTACCCGATAGTTTTTGTTATTCTCTCCGTCCCCAAACCATCTTTACTCTCACAGAAGCGAAAAATCGTCTCCTAATCACCTATAAAATGCGTTCCCTAGAGGGTATGGGCTGCGAACATTTGCCCCTCGCTATTCGCGCAGCCGGAGGCCTCTTAGAATACATTGAAGATACCCAAAAAGCCAATCAAGTCCCCCTACAACCTTTAAAAACCTACTCTATCTCCGAATTTTTGATTTTAGATGGGCAAACCCGTCGCAACCTTGAAATTACCCAAACGGTGCGCGATGGTAGCTTCTATGGTTCTCTATTATGGGCGATTGATCGTACTTGTACGGCCATGGGTAGTCGCGCCTTACGTCGTTGGTTACTGCAACCCCTCTTAGATTCTCGCGGTATTCGCGCCCGTCAAGATACTATCCAAGAGTTAAAGGATAATCCCGCCCTGCGCCAAGATATTCGGCAAAAATTAAGGGAAATCTACGATATAGAACGTTTAAGCGGTCGTGTTGGCGCAGGAACGGCTAACGCCCGCGATTTACTTTCCCTAGCGGCATCTTTAGTCAAATTAGCCGATTTAGCGGCTTTGGTCGCCTTAGGAAATTCCCCCTATTTGAAAGCTTTACAGCAAATTCCCGCCGATTTAGAAAAATTAGGCCAGCAGGTGATAGCGCATCTGGTGGAATCTCCTCCGCTGCATCTGAAGGAAGGGGGGGTGATTCGTGAGGGAATTGATGCCCAATTGGATGCCCTGCGGCGCGACTATCAGGAAGTAATCGATTGGTTTAAGAATCTGGAGACGACAGAAAAAGAAAGAACGGGCATTAGTAATCTTAAGGTTAATTATAACAAAACTTTCGGTTATTATATCAGTTTACCCCGCAGTAAAGCTGATTTCGCCCCAAAAGATTATGTGCGTAAGCAAACTTTAGTCAATGAGGAACGTTATATCACCACCGAGTTAAAGGAGAAAGAAAATATAATTCTGACGGCAGTAGATGAATTAAATAAGTTAGAATACGAGATTTTTAGCGATTTACGCCGTCAAGTGGCCGAATTTTCCCCAGAAATCCGGGAAGTGGCCACAAAAGTCGCCGCTTTGGATGTGTTGGCAGCATTGGCAGAAATCGCCGTTTATCAGGGATATTGTCGCCCGGAAATCGCCGATGGTCGTCTTATCGATATTAAAGATGGTCGTCATCCCGTGGTGGAACAATCCCTTGGGGCTGGCTTTTTTGTGCCGAATTCGATTAATTTGGGCAATCAGGAGGGTTTAGAATACCCCGACTTGATTATTCTCACCGGTCCCAATGCTAGTGGCAAAAGTTGTTATCTGCGACAGGTGGGATTAATTCAATTGTTGGCCCAAACTGGTAGTTTTGTCCCGGCAAAGTCGGCCAAAATCTCGATCTGCGATCGCATTTTCACCCGGGTGGGGGCTGTGGATGACCTCGCTACGGGCCAATCCACCTTTATGGTGGAAATGAACGAAACTGCCAATATTCTCAATCACGCCACAGACAGATCATTAGTATTACTAGACGAAATTGGCCGGGGGACAGCCACTTTTGACGGGTTATCCATAGCTTGGTCTGTAGCGGAGTATTTAGCCACGGTACTGCAATCGCGGACGATTTTCGCCACTCACTACCACGAACTGAACGAATTAGCTTCAATTTTAGAGAATGTGGCCAATTATCAGGTAACGGTCAAAGAATTACCCCATGAGATAGTATTTTTGCACCAAGTACGACCGGGAGGTGCGGATAAATCCTATGGTATCGAAGCGGGGAGATTAGCCGGTTTACCAGCTTCTGTGATCGATCGTGCCATGCAGGTGATGGGTCAAATCGAAAAACATAGTAAAATTGCGATCGGTTTGCGTCAAGGAATTAAGAAAATTAAACCGGTTAAGTCGGATCATCCCCCATCTCTGCAGCAATTGGATATTTTTGATGACAGTAAGTAGTCGTGGAAAGCTCAACTTTGTCTCCTTTGTCTCTCTGTGGTTCACAAAAAGGCTGCATCTCGATTTTCCAGAAACACCGACAATCAGCAATTATCAGTGATACTAAATCCGTTGAGTATAGGCTACTTATGAGAAGAGGCAAAAGGCAAGAGGCAAAAAGCAACAGGAGGAATAAATAATCAGTCTTTAATAACAGGATTTGGTATGACCCTTAAACTGGGACAAATATATCAACAATTGCGTGTAAGCATCCCACCGAAAAACTAATGCGCGGGGGGATTGAGGGAAAAAATCGAAAGTAACGCCCGATTTTAGAAGAGAGTTTTCCCCTTAAAAATCTTCCTTTTTCAACACTATTAAAACTGTAAAAACTTTTTAATTTGTGTCCAAAGATTGGTAAAAGACTCTTTCATTTCCTCTTTAATTTTCCAGCGTTTAAATGCCTCTTCGTAGGCAATTCCTTGATTTTGAAAAGTTTTCCAAGCCGAGAGAGAAAGAGGTAAACCCATTAGCAAAAAGATATAAATTGCCCAAGAAATTGTTCCAGCACTAATTAAATTAATGGTAAGAAAAAAACTATTAATAATCAGATAGCGAACGGTTTTATGTTTTAGCTCCTCGCGACGAAAGCGATCGAATTCTTGCCGCTTATAACTGACCATTTTTGACTCTTGCCAGTCCTTTTCCGCCGCTTCTAAGTCTTTAACTTCAATAGCTAAATCGTCGGCAATTTCTAACAACTGTTGACGGGTAATTTCTCCCTTATCCCCTTGACGGGAGATAGCCAAATAGAGAATTTCCTGCACATCCTCTTGACTGTAGGATTGGGGAGGGAAAAAATCGGGGTTTGGCATAGCGATAGAGAAAGAAATAGGTTCCTTCTCTATTATGGGCGATCGATTAGCGATTGACAGTTAGACGAGACAGGGAGTTTTTAACTGATTCAACCATGCTTCTAAATCCTGCAAAGAGCGATCGGCATATTGACCGTAACGTTCCCGTTTATTGCGGATTTTTCTGGTAAAATTCGGCAAAATGCCAAAATTTGGCGGCATCGGTTGAAAATGTTTCGGTTCGGCACTGCTGATAAACTCAAATAATGACCCGATCATCGTTGTGGTTGGCAATGTCACCGTTTCTAATCCTAAAGCTAAACGAGCGGCATTAGTTCCCGCTAACCATCCCCCAGCAGCCGCGGCCGTATAGCCTTCCGTGCCGATTAACTGTCCTGCCGCTAATAGCGTCGGTCGCGATTTAAACTGGAGACTGGAGGATAATAACTGGGGAGAATTGATAAAGGTGTTTTTGTGCATCACCCCCATGCGGACAAATTCGGCCTTTTCTAACCCCGGAATCAGACGGAAAACCCGTGTTTGTTCACCCCATTTTAAATTAGTTTGAAATCCCACCATATTCCACAATTGGCCCGCTTTATCTTCCATTCGCAACTGTATAACTGCGTAGGGACGTTGATCCGGATATCTGGGATCCGCTAATCCCACCGGTTTCAGGGGACCAAAACGCATGGTATCCTCTCCCCGACTGGCTAATTCTTCGATTGGCAGACAAGCCTCGAAAAATTTGGCATTTTCTCGCTCAAAATCCTTTAATTCTGCTTGTTCTGCCTGTTTTAACTCTTGCCAGAAGTGCAGGTATTGTTCCCGATCCATAGGACAATTGAGATAGGCGGCCTCACCTTTATCGTAACGGGAGGCCAGAAAAGCGATCGATCGATCGATCGATTCCCCTAGAATAATCGGACTAGCGGCATCAAAAAAGCTCAGATAGTCCAGTCCCGTGAAATTTTGCAGATCTGCGGCCAAGGCAGCACTGGTTAACGGTCCAGTGGTTAAAACGACGATACCATACCGGGGAATTTCCGTGATCTCCTGACGTTTTAAGGTGACTAGAGGGTGGTTAGCCAAGATTTCCGTCAAATTTCGACTAAAGACCCCTCGATCGACCGCTAAAGCCCCTCCTGCGGGGACACTATGCTGATCGGCCTGGGCAATAACTAGAGAATTTAAGCGTCGTAATTCTTCATGGAGTAATCCGGTGGCGCGATCCACCGCCATGGCACCAAAGGAGTTACTACAGACTAATTCGGCTAAAAATTGGCTATGGTGGGCGGGACTAGAGCGAATTGGGCGCATTTCGTGCAGGATCACGGGAATACCTGCTTGGGCTATCTGCCACGCCGCCTCAGTCCCCGCTAATCCTCCACCAATTACATGAATGGGGCGATCGATCATAGTTGGGAGAAAATGGCTAGAGTAGGACTATTTTAGCGTTAAGCAAGGAGGCAAAATTATTTGTAGGATGGGTTAGCGGTAGCGTAACATAATCGGGCGTTGGGTTTCATGCTTCAACCCAACCTACGTTCATCTTATATTTAATTCCACCCACCCACTTAGTTCCCAGTCACCAAAAAAATAGGCTGGGCTGACGGCGATCGCATGAAGATTGGGGCTGATCGCAAACTCAGGTTATAATATAAGGAAGGGATAGAATATTATATTTTATCTCGGCACGGTTTTTGCTTTCGAGAAGGTGGCAACACCGCCCCACTTTCTCACCATCTCCTTCCAGATGGGTTAGTTAGCGGTTTGACTTCTATGAACACCAATTATCTTGAAGAATACCAAAAATACCTAGCCGAATGGCAGAAACTGCTTCTGTCCGCTTGGGGTAATGGTGTTCCCACGACTACACCAGTGTTTGAGTTTCCAGAAACTTTGGTTAAATCCCTTGAATATCAACAAGAATGGGTGAAATCCTACCTAACCGCCCAAGAAACCGCCACCAAAGTTGCCCTCGATAGTCAGAAACAATTCTGGGATAGTTATTTCGGTTTTGCCCGTCAGTCCATGGCTGTAATCAATAAACCAGCCTAATTAGATATAAATTGGCTAGATAGGGTTTGCTGAATAAATCTAAAAACCTTGTCCAACAAGGTTTTTAGACTTTTTTTCCCTCAAAAAGTGCCGACCTTTGGAGTGATTGGGGGGAAATTTCCTGGACTTTTTCCCTGAAAATTAGGTAATTGACCACCTGAAAATGGGTAAAACCCCACACCCCACACCCTACACCCCACACCCTGCCACCAGGAAAAACTTTTTTAGCAAACCCTAGATAGTTCGGTTAGTGACTTAACTTCCCTTAAAAAATGAAATTCCTCAAATACAATCCCCTCTGGCTCTGTATTTGAGGCTTTTTTGGGTTTTATTACCTTTAGGCAATTAGGGAATTTTGGGGTTTAGCAAAAATCATCCGTCCGGCCGAGGTTTGCAGTGCAGATGTCACCACTACCCGCAATTCTCCCCCCAGATAATCTTTTCCTTCCTCTACCACTACCATCGTGCCATCTTCTAGATAACCGATGCCTTGGGTGGGTTCTTTTCCTGCTTTGAGAATTTTCAGCTCCAAAGTATCCCCAGGCAAGTAGATCGGACGTACTGCTTGGGCGAGATCGTTGACATTCAAGATGGTGACTTTTTGCAGATTGGCCACTTTACTGAGATTATAATCGTTAGTGAGCAAGGTGGCGTTAATTTCTTGGGCAAGATGGACTAATTTAGCATCTACGGTGCTAATATCCTCATAATCGGCGGGATGAATGATAATGCGATCAGGGAATTCTTGCTGCATCCGGTTTAAGATATCTAATCCTCGTCTTCCTCTGACTCGTTTTTGGTCGTTACTGCCATCCGCTAACTGTTGCAATTCCTGAAGGATAAATTGGGGAATGAGTATCTGTCCTTCGATAAATCCCGTGTCTAACAATTGTTCGATACGACCATCGATAATACAACTGGTGTCCACAACTTTGGTGGCGGCCGCTTGCAGGGTTCCTTCTGCCACTAAAATTGATTCCATACTATTGGGGTTAATCAGACGCAAAAAAGTGCGACCGTGGGTATCAGCTAAACTAACCCCCAGATAGGAAAACATAATACTGCCTAAAATAGCGATTATCGGCTTAATAAACGAGAATTCTCTGGGAATCGGTAGGAAGAAAATCGGGGCTAGGATCAGATTAGCAATCAACAAACCGATAACTAGACCGACCGAACGGGTTAAAATAACTTCGATCGGAGTTTGCCGTACTTGGGTTTCTAGACGACGATAGGTAGTTTGGGCAACTAAACCAAGAGCTAAACCAATAATTGAGGCAAAACCCGCCGATAACCAGCGTAACGCTTCAATATTGCTGATTTGCGACTGGACAGTAACCGGCAGCAAGTCCACACCACTATAGCCAATACTGGCAATAGCGAAGACGAATAGTAAAATTATGACTGCATCAAGCATAGGGATAATACCAGAGAGGATAGGGGGGAATGATGGTAGAAAAATAATGAGTATGAATGCTATTATCGAAAATTTGGGTTTAAAACCCCGTCCTTATTGGGACGGCTTTTCTCGATCCCTAATATAGCACTTGAGAACTTCCAATGGCGCACCTCTCAGTTATCAGTTATCAGTTATCCGTGGGTAAGTTATCAGTTATCAGATGTGAGTTTTTAAGTGTGCAGGATTAAATAGAATTTTCCTACTGTCTTTTTACTGATTACTGTTTACTGTTCACTGCTCACTGATTACTGATTACTGCTCCCTGATTATAGAGTGCAGACCCACTCATTTTAACCCAATGAAAGCAAGGTATCAATACCGCATTTACCCAACAAACCAACAAAAGAGGCTTTTGTCTCAATTGTTCGGGTGTGTGCGTGTTGTCTGGAACAATACCTTAGCTCACTGCCAATAACTCTATCGACAAGGAGAGAAAAAGCCTAAATATACTGAGTTATCTAAGAGACTAACTCAGATTAAAAAGACAACAGAAAAAAACTGTTTAACTGAGGTTTCTTCTATTCTTTTACAACAGTATTTGAGAGATTTAGAGACTTTAGAGACAGCCTATTCTAACTTTTTTACATCTTGTCAAGGAGAAAGAAAAGGGAAGAAAGTCAAACCTCCTAAATTTAAAAAACGTAAATCTAAACAATCAGCAAGATTTACCGATAATGGCTTCACCGTCAATCAACACCACGTTACTTTAGCAAAAATCGGTGATTTAAAAGTCATTTGGAGCCGTCCATTACCCTCTAAACCTTCTAGAGTCACCGTGATTAAAGACGCAGCAGATCGATACTTTCTTAGTTTTGTGGTTGAGATTCAACCTGAAACACTTCCTAACAATGGGGAGTCAGTGGGAATTGATCTAGGGATTGCTACTTTTGCTACTCTCTCAACAGGGGAAAAGATAAGCGCACCAAAACCGTTAAAGAAACGACTAAAACGGCTTAAAAAAGCACAGAGAAACCTTTCTAGAAAACAGAAAGGAAGTAAACGACGGGAAAAAACAAGAAAACGAGTGGCTAAAATCCACGCAAAGATTAAAGACACTCGCACTGATTTCTTGCAGAAACTATCCACTAGGATTATTCGTGAGAATCAAACGATATTTTTAGAGGATTTAAACACATCGGGAATGGTTAAAAATCGTCAACTATCCCGTGCTATATCAGACTTAGGCTGGCGTTCTTTTCGAGATATGCTATCAGCAAAGTCTGATAAACTAAGACGTATTTAGGGTTTGCTGAAAAAGTTTTTCCTAGGGGCAGGGTGTAGGGTGTGGGGTGTGGGGTGTGGGGTTTTACCGATTTTGAGGGGGTCAATTACCTAATTTTCAGGGAAAAAGTCCCTGAATTTCCCCCTGATCACTCCCAT
>NZ_JAPZSZ010000015.1:0-7365 GCF_027532095.1 Microcystis sp. LE19-195.1E | reverse complement strand
CGAGAATTTGAAAATAAAGAAGAACTGGAAAAAGTAGTCAATCAGCTTTTAAATGAAGGGGGATTGATTATTAAATGGAGTAGAAAACTTAAAAATAAGGGTAATGCTGTCAATGTAACTTAAATGCGTAAAAGCTTACTTACATGGTAGCTATTTGGCCTGAGTAGGTCAAGACCCTTACAAGAAGAAGTTATTCGAGATTTTGTCAGGAGACTGGACGCTTATTTTTAATCGTGCTTCGTGTCACTGAGCCTTTACATTGAGCCTTTACATTGAGCCTTTACATTGAGCCTGTCGAAATGTGTCGAAGTGCTGTTTTGTATTGGCGCTTGGTTTCATCCCGTCGCTTTTAGGGACGGGATGAAACCCCGACATTTGAGATAAAATTTATAATCGGAATCCCTTGGATATTCCCTAGACCAGAGCGATTAACGAAAACTATCAAAAAATGGTACAAGATAAAAAACCCACGGTGATCATTACTGGGACAACTTCTGGAGTCGGTCTCTACGCCGCTAAATCCCTTGCTCAAAGAGGTTGGTTTGTGGTTATGGCCTGTCGGGATATCCCGAAAATGGAACAGGCGGCCAAGGAATTGAACATTCCCCGGGATAACTACTGTATTGAATTTATCGACCTCGGTTCCCTCGATAGCGTCCGGCGCTTCGTTAAAAATTTCCGGGCCTTGGGCAGACCCCTAACCGCTTTAGTCTGCAATGCCGCTATCTATCTGCCTTTGCTCAAAGAACCCTTAAGAAGTCCCGACGGTTATGAATTGAGCATGGCCACCAATCATTTAGGTCATTTCCTGTTGTCGAATTTGCTCTTGGAAGATCTAAAAAATTCTCCCTCTCCCGACCGCCGTTTAGTCATTCTCGGCACTGTCACCCATAATCCCGATGAATTAGGCGGTAAAATTCCTCCTCGTCCCGATTTGGGCGATTTGGACGGGTTTGCCAAGGGTTTCAAAGAGCCGATTACTATGGCCGACGGCAAAAAATTTGAATCGGTCAAAGCCTACAAAGATAGTAAGGTGTGTAATGTTCTCACCATGCGGGAACTGCACAAACGCTATCACGAATCGACCGGAATCACTTTTACTTCCCTCTATCCGGGTTGTGTGGCCGATACACCCCTTTTCCGCAACCATTACCCCTTTTTCCAGCAGTTTTTCCCCTGGTTCCAGAAAAATATCACCGGTGGCTATGTTTCCCAAGAATTAGCCGGGGAAAGAGTCGCTATGGTGGTTGCTGACCCCGAATACCGTCAATCCGGTGCTTACTGGAGTTGGGGCAATCGTCAGAAAAAAGAGGGTAAATCCTTTGTTCAAAGGGTTTCTCCTCAAGCTCGCGACGATGAAAGAGGGGCAAAAATGTGGGAATACAGCGCTAAATTAGTCGGATTAGCCTAATTTCTGATTTTGAGCCTGAAAAAGGACACAAGGGAACTTGTGTCCTACCGAAGCGGGGAGCGCTGGAGCAGCAAGAAACAATCCATAACTGGGTTTTTAAAGTTCGATTAGCAGTTAATCATATTATTAAAAACGGATTTGGTATTATTCCGATTTTACTGCAAGCTTTTACCAATCTTGACGGACAAGATTAGTCAACTTTCCTCAATAATCACTTGATCGGTAAAAATTTTTAAGTCAGAAAATTCAAAAATTGCTGGATGATAAAAGCATTAGACAAATCGATAAAAAATGCCCCCACCAAAGGAACAATAATAAATGCTTGGGGAGAAGCCCCAAAATGTTCCGTCACCGCGGTCATATTGGCGATAGCTGTGGGAGTTGCCCCTAGAGTTAAACCCAAATAACCGGCGCAAACTACTGAAGCATGATAGTTTTTTCCCATTACGGGAAAGACCAGTAAAACAGTATAAATAATACTGAGTGAGAACTGCACTAATAACAGGATAGCAATCGGTCCGGCCAAATCGATCAATGTCCATAATTGTAAACTCATCAAGGACATAGATAGGAATAAACCGAGACTAACATCAGAAATTAAGGCTAAAGAGGGCGTATTAGCGGGCCAAGGAAAGCGTTTCAACACAAAAGGTACGGTATTAGTCAGGATAATTCCTGCCAATAAACAGGTGACAAAATCCGGTAATTTTAAACCAAGGGGAGTTACCCAGTAGTTAATCTGATTACCTAAACCGATAGTTAAACCAATCACTAAGATTGAATGGAGCATGGTATTGTAATCGATATTGACATTCCTCTGGCTTTGTTTAATTCCCACCGTTAAATCTTGGTCTTGATTATTGGTTCGCAGTCGATTTCTAGTAATTAACCATTTAGCCACCGGTCCGCCAATAATTCCCCCTAAAACTAGCCCAAAAGTAGCACTAGCTACACCGATTTCTGATGCTTTGGCGATGCCATAATTATCACGAAAAATAGAAGCCCAAGCAATGGCAGTCCCGTGACCCCCACTCAAAGAAACGGAACCAGCAATCAAACCGATGGGTAAATCTAATCCCATCACTTTTGCCACTCCTAACCCAGCTAAATTTTGTAGAATGAGATAAACCACGGCGGTTATTAATAAAATTAGCAAGGGTTTACCTCCTTGCAGCAGGGTTTTTAGTTTTGAGGATAGCCCGATAGTAGTAAAAAAAACGATTAACAGGGCATCCCGAACATTAAGGGTAAATTCGATTTGCCATTTAAAAACAGCAAAAAATAGACCGAAAAATAAGGAAGCTAAGACACCACCGACAACGGCATCAGGAATGTTATAATCTTGCAGAAATTTGATATTTTTGGTTAAATACTTACCGAGATAGAGGACTAGAATAGCCATAATAATTGTCTGGCGTTGGCTAAATTGGTAAATTTCCATTTTCTTAATCTTAGTTCTCCAAGATGCTCTACTTAGGGTTGGCGGCAAAAAGTACGGGCGAAGCATTCGGATAGAAAATCTACGGTTTCACCGATAGGTTATTGCCCGAATGCTTCGCCCCTACAGGACGCGGGCCGATGAAGACGCAAGGTTTTGAAGCACGATTCTCTCAAAATCCTGCACCTGTTTCGCTCGTAAAGCCACAAAATCCCTACCTTGCCTACATTTCACATTTATTCAGCAGACCCTACTTAAGTTTAGTCCTAATTTTCAGTAACAACCTTATCTGTAAGAAAGCCGCAATGAAAAAAGGACACAAGTTAACTTGTGTCCTTGCCGAAGCTATGAACTTAATTTTTATTTAGCGTCGGAGAATTCCGCATCGATGACATCATCGCCACCACCAGCACCACCAGAGGGGCCATTGTCATCATTGCCACCGGTGGGATTACTAGGGGCCCCTTGCTGATACATACTGCTACCGATCGCGTAGAGGGCTTGTTGTAATTCCGGTAGGATGGTTTTGATCTTACCATCATCGTCTTGAGCGATCGCTTCTTTCAGATCTTTAATCAATGCCTGGGCTTTATTTTTCTCGGATGGGGGAACCTTATCGCCCAACTCGGCTAACTGCTTCTCAGCTTGATAAACGAGGGAATCAGCTTGATTTTTGCGTTCAATGTGTTCACGACGTTCCTTATCGACCGAGGCGTTCGATTCTGCCTCATTAACCATGCGTTCCACTTCATTTTGGGGCAAGGTAGAAGCGCCGGTGATGCTGATCGATTGTTCTTTTCCTGTACCTTTATCCTTAGCGGTGACATTTAAAATACCGTTAGCATCGATGTCGAAGACCACTTCGATTTGAGGCACACCACGAGGAGCGGGAGGGATACCATCGAGTCGGAAAGTTCCCAAACTCTTGTTATCTTTGGCCATTTCCCGTTCCCCTTGCAGGACGTGGATTTCCACGTTAGTTTGTCCATCTACTGCCGTGGAGAAAACTTCCGATTTTTTGGTGGGGATAGTGGTGTTGCGGGTAATAATCCGCGTCATCACACCGCCGAGGGTTTCCACACCCAAAGACAAGGGCGAAACATCAAGCAGAAGAATATCTTTGACTTCACCAGCGAGGACACCACCTTGAATAGCGGCACCTACGGCTACCACTTCATCGGGGTTAACGCTTTGGTTAGGATCTTTGCCCAGAACTTTTTTAACTAATTCTTGAACGGCGGGAATCCGGGTTGAACCACCGACGAGAACCACTTCATCGAGGGCAGATTTATCGATTTTGGCATCACGGATGGCATTTTCGACGGGAATCCGACAGCGATCGATTAAATCAGCGCAAATTTCCTCAAATTTAGCTCTGGTTAAAGTGGTATCTAGGTGTTTTGGTCCTTCGGCGGTAGCGGTGATGAAGGGCAGGTTAATTTCCGCTTGGGTAACGCTAGAAAGTTCAATTTTGGCTTTTTCTGCCGCTTCTGTGAGACGTTGCAGGGCTTGTTTATCTTGACGGAGATCTATTCCTTCAACTTTTTTGAATTCTCCGGCTAAATAATCGACGATTTTTTTATCGAAGTCATCACCACCGAGATGAGTATCTCCAGAGGTAGCGAGAACTTCAAAGACACCATCACCCACTTCTAGAACCGATACGTCAAAGGTTCCCCCACCCAAGTCAAAAACGAGAATGGTTTCGTTAGCTTTTTTGTCTAATCCGTAGGCAAGAGAGGCGGCAGTGGGTTCGTTGATAATGCGGAGAACTTCAATCCCGGCAATTCTCCCTGCATCTTTGGTGGCCTGACGTTGGGAGTCATTAAAATAAGCGGGTACGGTGATGACTGCTTGGGTAACGGTTTCGCCGAGGTATTTACTGGCATCTTCCACCAGTTTCCGCAGTACCTGGGCGGAAATTTCTTCGGGGGCGAATTGTTTGCCCTGGGCGGGACAGTCTAATTTAACGTTGCCGTTGCCGTCTTGGAGAGTTTTGTAGGATACTTCTGTGGCTTCGTTGGTAACTTCGTTGAATTTCCTGCCGATGAAGCGTTTGACGGAATAAAAAGTATTTTGCGGGTTCATTACCGCTTGACGTTTGGCGATTTGTCCTACTAGGCGATCGCCACTTTTGGCGTAGGCGACGACTGAGGGCGTGGTTCTAAATCCTTCGGCGTTGGCGATAACGGTGGGTTTGCCCCCTTCCATAACCGCGACGCAGGAGTTAGTCGTCCCTAAGTCAATTCCAACTACTTTTCCCATAATCTTTGTGCTGCTCCGATACAACTATAGTGACTTCTAGAATCGGAACTGTACTCGGTTTTTAGGCGATACCCACCCCTATCAGTTCCTTCGTTATCTCTATAGTGCAAAATAACCCCGCTTTCTCGATAGTGTAGGTATCCGAACCTTTTTGGTAGTATTACAGTAGTCGGTAAACCTGCGGTGAAAGTCAAAAATTCTCCCGGAGGGCAGTCTGAACGAGTAATTTAGATAGTCAACAGCTTATCCTCTGTGTTAAAACACGATCACTGATAACAATTTATTCAATTCATCGCAGAATCTCAATTGCCTTATTATCTTGGTTGCATCAGCTTTTGACCTGATTATTTCATAAAAACTATGGCTTACGAAACTCTGGATATTTCCACACAGACACCGATTTTATCTTGGGCGGGGCATGAATTGGGACCCCAAGAAACCCAAATGGTCAAAAATGTCGCTTCCCTACCTTTTGTTTATAAACACATTTCTTTAATGCCCGATGTTCACTTGGGTAAAGGCGCTTTAGTCGGTTCGGTGATTGCCACCAAAGATGCCGTAATTCCTGCCGCCGTCGGAGTCGATATCGGTTGCGGCATGGCCGCCCTAAAAATGCCTTTTACTGGCGAACAATTGCAGGGAAAACTCAAAAAAATTCGCCTCGATGTGGAAGAAAATATTCCCGTCGGTTTTGCGGAAAATAAAGAAGTGGATCGGGAAGTAACTAAATGGCCAAAATGGGCGGAATTTAAACAGATTCATCGAGGCGTGCAGAACCTAGAGAAAAAAGCCCTTAAACAAATGGGTTCTCTGGGGGGTGGTAATCACTTTATCGAAATTTGTTTAGATACAGACAATCAAGTTTGGTTAATGCTCCATTCCGGTTCTAGAGGTATTGGTAATCAACTGGCCCAATGTCATATTGATACGGCCAAAGAGTTAGCCAAACTAGCAGAAGGTAAATTACCTGACCTCGATCTGGCCTACTTTGTTGCCGGTACAGAAGAATTTGCCGCCTACTGGCACGATCTACAATGGGCCCAGGAATATGCCCGTTATAATCGGGAAATTATGATGGCTAGATTTAAACGCATTGTTGAAAAACATCTAGCGGGAGGCAAACCAACTAAACCCCTCTTAGTAGTTAATTGTCATCACAATTATGCCGAAAAAGAAATTCATTTTGGGGAGGAGGTTTATGTCACCCGAAAAGGAGCCGTCCGCGCCAGAGAAACCGATTATGGTATTATCCCCGGTTCCATGGGAGCCCAATCTTATATTGTTAAAGGCAAAGGGGAACATAATAGCTTCTGTTCCTGTTCCCACGGGGCCGGGCGCTTGATGTCGAGAAATCTGGCTAAAAAAACCTTTACTCTTGATGATTTAATCGCCCAAACCCAAGGGGTTGAATGCCGCAAAGATGAGGGCGTTATTGATGAGATTCCGGGAGCTTATAAACCGATCCAACAGGTGATGAATCAACAGGCTGATCTAGTGGAAATTGTCGCCACTCTCAAGCAGGTGATGTGTGTCAAAGGTTAAAAATCATGGCAAGAGCGATCAATTTTTATCTTTTTTTCTCTAGCATGAAAAAGATAGGAATTGATCGAGGATTATAAGCGATGAGTCTGACTATTGCTGCCGAATTAGCGCAAATTCCCGCCCATCATCGAAAATTTGGGTCTGAAACCCCGTCGTTCTACGACGGCTTTGCTGTTAAATCTTAGCGCATTTACAAAATATGTGTTAGAATGTGAGACATGGAAAAAGCCTATTCGTTTCGATTTTACCCAACACCCGAACAAGAGTCGCTATTGCGGCGCACCTTGGGCTGTGTAAGATTAGTTTACAATAAAGCTCTCCATCTCAGAACACAAGCATGGTACGAAAGACAAGAAAGAGTAGGATATACTGAAACTTCTTCAATGCTAACCGATTGGAAAAAGCAAGAAGAATTAGAGTTTTTAAACGAAGTTAGCTGTGTACCTTTACAACAAGGGTTAAGACACCTACAAACAGCTTTTACTAATTTCTTTGCTGGTCGTACTAAGTATCCTAACTTTAAGAAAAAACATCAAGGAGGAAGTGCCGAATTTACCAAATCAGCCTTTAAATTTAAAGACAAACAAATCTATTTAGCCAAATGCACAGAACCTTTACCTATTCGATGGTCAAGACAAATACCAGAAAGCTGTGAACCAAGCACAGTAACAGTCAGATTACATCCTTCTGGACGTTGGCATATCTCAAT
>NZ_JAPZSZ010000007.1:0-3457 GCF_027532095.1 Microcystis sp. LE19-195.1E | reverse complement strand
AGGTTAGCGATCACTATACAGCCAACTCTACGGAATCGCTCTACTCTAGATACAGTCAACGGTACAGCCATTTTCAAAGGGAAAATGTACCCAGTAGCGTCTTTTCAATTTTTTCTGAGAAGCGACCTGCAGTAAGGGTTTTGTTAATTTTTTAGTATTTCTGTATGGGGGAAGTCCAGTTATTCAGCAAACCCTAGGTAAAGGGGCTAATTTACCGAAGAAGGGCCGCAGTAATGCCCAAGCAATGTCGATAATCGCAACAAGTCAAGAAATAAAAAATTCTCGATATTGTCTTTCACTTCGCCCAGCTTCAATAATTAATTCTTTTTTCATTACTTTTTAGTCCCTGGAGGTGGCTGTTTAGAAGCTGCCGCAATCGCTTGATTTAAGCGAGTTAATTCTTCTTTAAACTTCGGTTCTTGGGGATAGTTTTTGACTAATTTTTCTAGGATACTTTTAGCTCCAGAAACGTCTTGAGTTTGTAATCTTGTTCCATAAAGAACTAGCATA
This sequence comes from Microcystis sp. LE19-195.1E, assembly GCF_027532095.1. Classification (NCBI taxonomy): domain Bacteria; kingdom Bacillati; phylum Cyanobacteriota; class Cyanophyceae; order Chroococcales; family Microcystaceae; genus Microcystis; species Microcystis sp. LE19-195.1E. The sequence goes on along the minus strand of NZ_JAPZSZ010000007.1, from coordinate 2,947 downwards.
ACTTCCAGATTGTCGGGATATTTTTGATATAACTTTTCTAAAGGTTCTCTGGCTCCGATAAAATCTTTTAACTGTAAGCGAGCTTGGGCCAGTCCTTGCAAAGCAGTGGGGTTATCTGGTTCACGTTCGAGAATTTTCTCGTAACCTTTGACCATTTCTTCTAATTTTTCGGGAGGAATAGTTGCCTCTTGCCCGGGTTGATTGCCTTGGGGTGAATTAGAATTATTATTTTTCAATAAACCTAAAGTTGGCACCACCATTAAAGCCAGAAATACTAAACCAGAGGAAACAATTAAGACTCGTTTGAGCGTATCGTTATTTTTTTTGGGCATACTTTTTAAAGATTAGAGATAAGCAATTTTGTAGGGTGCGTGTTTGCGGCGATAACCTTGGAATGAAAAACCAAAATTAGTAATCCGCACCCCACGCACCAGATAAGATTAATCAGTAGTAACTCGATGAAATTCGTGACCCCAAAGATTATAAGCCCAAATTCCCAAGCCAAAACTACCTAAGCAGAGGATGGTGAGCATCAGGAAAACTTGCCACCTATTGTAACCTGCTTCCTGAAGTTCTAGACGACCAAGGATAGTGGCGGCTAAGAGGATTAAAACTCGACTAAATACCGCCCACTTGTGGAAGATAAAAACTACCGCCAAAGACCAGCCGAGAATTGATAATACAGCACTAATATCGTTTTTAAACCAACTGCGGAAAAATACCGGCATTAAGTGACTAAACAGAGTTAATCCTAGGGCAATTGAGAGGATAACCCCTACCGCTAGGATATAGATGATGATTTCTAGCCATTCGCTAGTGAGAGTCCAATTCATCTCATCACCGCGGGCAAGTAACCAATCACTCCATGATAAACGCTCATGGGCGATCGACCAGCCAAACACCCCATAGACCGATGGAATCAGAAAAGTAAGTAGTATAATGCGCCAAAACATAATCAGTTATCAGTTATCAGTTTTGAGTTATCAGTTATCAGTTTTGAGTTATTAGTTATCAGTTATCAGTTATCAGTTATCAGTTATCACTGAAAAAAGTCAAGCCTGAACCCTGAAAGAGACGAAAATTGCCCCTTTTCAGACTTCAGGCCCTTGGGATTGTCCCGATCGCTTAGGACATATACTGGATGATAAAGTCGAAGTAGGGGGCTGCTGCCACGGCATCCTCTTGAGTCAAAAGACCTAAAGCGGCCTCTTTGAGACAACGAATCGCCTCCACCATGCCGGGGATGGGAACATTAAGAGAGTTATACATCTCTTTGACCCCGATCAGACCGGTTTGTTCGATCGGTCCCTTATCTCCGGCTAATACCCCATAGGTAACTAGACGGAGATACCAACCATAATCGCGCAAGCATTGATTATATTGACGCTGACCGTAGGCATTGCCCCCCGGCGCTCTATAATCGGGACGTTTCTTGAACAGTTGTTTTTGAGCCTGATCGACGATTTTTTTCTCATTGTCAGCGAGAGTTTCGGCAATGCGAATTCTCTGCTCACCGGTTTTTAAAAATTGCCCGATACCCTGTAGTTCACCACTACTAGGATAACGAAGTTCGTCGTCGGCTTTGAGGATGACTTGGCTAACTACGCTCATAATATCAAGGTAAATTCTGATAACATTCTGTAGTTTATCTCAGGTCGGGGTCTGGAAGTCGAGTCATCGCTGCTGGTTGGGCAATTCCTAAAAATTGTAATATTTCGTTATGAGTTTCCCGGACAGCCCGGTTACTCTCTAGAATGAATGTATTAGTGGTCAGGAGCGAGGAGATGGCAATTGAGATGTCACCGCACACCGATTAACTTGAACCCGATAAGTGGTAATTAATATGGAATTTTTAGCATCCTTCCTATTGATAGCGGGCATTCTGGGGTTAAATGGCTTTAAAATCGATCGAGAATACCAGCGTGGTGTTATCTTTCGCCTAGGGCGTTATCAAGACACCAAAGGCCCCGGACTGTACTGGATCATTCCCCTAGTTGACCAAAAAATGCAGCTGGACATTCGCACCAAAACCGTCGATATCGCCCCGCAAGAAACTGTCACCGCCGATAATGTCACAATTAAGGTTAATGCGGTTCTCTACTATCGCATTATCGATCCTAGCAAAGCGATTAATAAAGTCGAATCCTATTCTGCGGCCGTTTACCAAGCGGCCATGACCACTTTAAGAAATGTAGTTGGTCAAAATCGTCTCGATGATGTCTTGCAAAAACGAGACAAAATTAATCAAGCAGTCCAACAAATTGTCGATGAAATTAGCGAACCTTGGGGCATTGATATCGAACGGGTGGAGATGAAAGATGTGGAAATTCCCACCGCTATGCAGCGAGCTATGGCCAAGGAAGCGGAAGCATTGCGAGAAAAACGCGCCCGTTTGATTAAAGCTGCCGCAGAACAGGAAGCCTCCTTAAAATTAGCGGAAGCTTCCCGATTAATCATGGAAAATCCCGCCGCTTTGGAATTACGCCGCCTACAAATGTTAACGGAAATTGGAGCGGAAAATAACACCAGTACCATCATTATGATCCCCTCCGATATCTTAAATCTTGCTCAAAAATTAGCCGAAAAACCATCACAAAATATTGTCAATAGCCAAAAGGGTTAATTTTCTCTGGTGTGTTAGACAAACCTAACGGGTGTATCTCATTTTTGTAAATCTACCAAGTTGGCATTTTTAATGGGAAACTCTCTGCTAAAATCGGGCGTTACTTCCGATTTTATTGCTCAATCCAAGCTTTTGGGGGGGGGGGGGGGGCGGCCCCCCCCCCCCCGCGGGGGGGGGGGGGGGGGGGCGGGGCGCCCCCCCCCCCACTGGGGTGGGGGTGGGGGCTCAACCCCCCCCCAAAAGCTGGGATTGAGTGATCAAATCGCAAGTAAGGCCTGATTTTATCCGAAAGTTTCCCTTTAAAAATCCCAACTTGGTAGATTG
>NZ_JAPZSZ010000105.1:0-6712 GCF_027532095.1 Microcystis sp. LE19-195.1E | reverse complement strand
GATTCCTAAACCTCACGATTTAAGTTTCTGCTTCCACCACCGTCGCATACCACAGTTAAAAAACCATGTACTGTCTTACACAGAGTCCACAGACTTTCGCCCCATTTCAGAAGCCCGATTCCGTGTGTCCCACGGTACGTTTCCAGCTAAACGCTTCTTGTACTTGTTGCTTAGACTTTTTACCCGGCCAAGCTTTTCTGGTCGGAACCCCCTAAGCCGAGTTTTCAAGGTGCTGCGCCGTCCACTTGGTTTTCGAGACTGGCCTCTTAATTCTAACGTAAAGCCGCCGTAGAACGGCGGGGTTTCAGACCCAAAATTTCCCATGACCACTACCGGTTCTTTTGATGACTCTTTGTTCGCAAGAGGGGATTCTCTTCTCAAGCGAGCCTCCGATGATGTTCCCGAGAAAATTATCGGAACGATTTTGTTCGCCTGCGCCCTTGTATCTGTAGTCACCACCTTCGGCATCGTCGCTATTATTTTCAAGGAAACTGTCGCTTTTTTCCAGGAAGTAAGTTTCGGGCAGTTCTTCTTGGATACCCAATGGACTCCCCTTTTTAATCCTCCCCGTTTCGGGATCTGGCCGTTGATTAACGGAACCGTTTTAACCACGGTCATCTCAATGGTGGTCGCAGTTCCGTTGGGATTGTCTTCAGCGATTTATCTGGCCGAGTACGCAACCCCGAAAGCAGCTTCTATTCTGCGTCCGGCCGTGGAAATTTTGGCGGGAATTCCCACCGTAGTTTACGGTTACTTCGCACTGATCTTTCTCACACCCTTACTACGGAATTTTTTACCCGTAGAGGTTTTTAACGCTCTGAGCGCGGGATTGATGATGGGAATCATGATCACCCCGACCGTCGGTTCGATCAGTCTAGACGCGATTAAATCGGTTCCCCGTTCCCTGCGCGAGGGTTCCTACGCCCTAGGAATTACCAAGCTGGAAACAATTTTCAAGGTGGTTTTGCCGGCCGCCCTATCGGGGATTATGGCTTCGATTATTTTGGGGGTTTCCCGTGCGGTGGGAGAAACCATGACCGTCCTGATCGCGGCGGGCGCTCAACCTCGTCTAACTTTCAATCCACTGGAATCGATCGCCACCATGACCGCTTTTATGGCCCAGGTTTCTAGTGGAGATGCCCCGAGAGGGAGTTTCAATTTTAAATCCATCTATGCGGTCGGTGCGGTGCTTTTCCTGATCACTCTGGCACTCAACATCGGCAGTTATTGGATTTCTAATCGCTTTAAGGAAAAATACGACTAATTATCATGGTTAAATCTTCTCCTGCTAGGGATACGGCCGTCTTTAACGATCGACTCGAAAGCCGAGAAACCATCGGCAAAATCTACGAGTATATTTTCTTGATCGGATTACTCATCGGTCTATTCGTTCTCGCTCTACTGTTGCTCAATGTCTTTCATGACGGACTGGCCCGCCTACTCACCCCCGGTTTTCTCACGGAAACCCCCTCCCGTTTTCCCGAGCGCGGGGGAATTCGCCCCGCGATTATCGGTAGCCTCTATTTGGGAGTAATCGTGATCTTGGTAGCGGTGCCCATCGGGGTGGGCGCTGCCCTATACCTAGAAGAATACGCCCCGAAAAACTGGTGGACGGCGCTGATCGAGGTGAATATCGGCAATCTGGCCGGGGTTCCCTCGATCGTTTACGGTTTACTCGGTTTAGGGGTCTTCGTCTATTTACTGAATTTCGGTTCTACCCTACTTTCCGGGGCCTTAACCCTATCTCTACTATCGCTGCCAGTCATTATCGTTGCGGCGCGGGAGGCGATCCGGGCGGTTCCCGATTCCCTCCGCCAAGCTTCCTACGGTCTAGGCAGCACCAAATGGCAGACGCTCCAACACCATGTTTTACCCTACGCGGTGCCGGGGATTCTCACGGGGGTAATTATCTCCGTGTCGCGGGCGATCGGGGACGCGGCCTCGCTAGTGGTGGTGGGAGCGGTGAGTTTTCTGACCTTCGATCCTGGTTTATTCGAGCGATTTATGGTACTGCCCATTCAGATTTTTAGTTATGTCTCCCGTCCTGAACCTGGTTTCGCCAATGCCGCCGCTGCAACGATTATCGTTCTGATCCTTTTGATCATGGCGCTGAACGCCATCGCCATCTATCTACGTCAACGCTATTCGACACCGAATTAGGGAAGGCAGCAGGCAGCAGGCGGGAGGTTAGATAAGTCTATTTAACTTCTTAATTGCCCACTCCTCTACTCCCCACTGCTCCCGAAACACATCTTTAACCATACTCAGGAGAATTTTTGCCATGACTACCCACCTTAACCCAGATCACAGTGTTTTCGAGGCGGAAGGAGTGAAAGTTTTTTATAATGGATTTCTCGCTCTTCTGGACGTTCATATTAAAATTCCCGCGCAAAAAATCATCGCCTTTATCGGGCCGTCCGGTTGCGGGAAAAGTACCCTCTTGCGCTGCTTTAACCGAATGAATGATCTGATCCCCGGCGCCAAGGTGGAGGGAAAACTACTTTACCGAAATCAGAATATTTACGATTCGCAGGTCAATGCGGTCAAGTTAAGGCGACAGGTGGGGATGGTTTTCCAACGTCCGAACCCTTTTCCCAAGAGCATTTACGAGAATATCGCCTACGCGCCCCGAACCAACGGTTATCAGGGAAATCTTGATGAATTGGTCGAGTATTCCCTGCGGCAGGCGGCGATCTGGGAGGAAGTAAAGGACAAACTGAAAGAAAAAGGAACGGCACTATCGGGGGGACAACAACAGCGTCTCTGTATCGCCCGTGCGATTGCGATGAAGCCGGATGTTTTATTGATGGATGAACCCTGTTCGGCCCTCGATCCCATCTCTACCCGTCAGGTGGAGGAATTGTGCCTACAACTGAAGGAAAGTTACACGATCATCACCGTCACCCACAATATGCAGCAGGCATCGCGGATCGCCGACTGGACGGCATTTTTTAACACCGAAACCGATCCCTCCGGGAAACGCCGGGGAAAATTAGTCGAATTTAGCCCCACGGAAGTTATGTTCGGCAATCCGCAAACCGACGAGGCCCGGGAGTATATTACCGGGCGATTTGGGTAATTGAAACAGAAAAAAAGCCGATAGTCTGTTTTTCACAACCGTGCGCGGTTTTATGCCGAGACACCCATTGCTATGAATAGAAAGGACTGGATTTTCGCTATTTTGTTGGTTTTTGTCCCGATCTCGATCGCCTGGAATTTCCTGCGTTGGGACGTGACGATCGTTTTCCTGAGTGCCTGTCTAGCGATTGTTCCCCTGGCCGCTTACATGGGAAAGGCAACCGAGGAAATCGCCGTCGTGGTCGGTCCCAATCTCGGCGGTTTAATGAACGCCACCTTCGGCAACGCCACCGAATTAATTCTCGCCTACGCCGCCCTGGAAGAGGGTTTGATCGAGGTGGTGAAAGCGACGATTACTGGTTCAATTATCGGGAATCTGCTGCTGGTAACGGGCTTATCGATGTTTTTCGGCGGCTTACGCTATAAAGAACAGAAATTCCAGCCCGTGACCGCCCGTTTAAATTCCTCGTCGATGAATCTCGCCGTGGCAGCGATCCTCCTACCCACGACCGTTCAATACACCTCCGCCGCAATCGAGGAGAGCGTCCTACAGCGCCTCTCGGTAGCGGTGGCGGCGGTATTAATTTTTGTGTATGGTCTGAGTCTGCTGTTTTCGATGAAGACCCATACCTATCTTTACGAGGTGGGGGTCGCGGATCTCGATGAAGATCCGGGAGAAGCCGTGAGGTTGAAAAAGCCGAATCTCTGGCTCTGGGTGGGGATATTACTGCTCGTGACGCTCGGTGTGGCGGTCGAATCGGAATTGTTAGTTAATACCCTAGAGGAAGCCACGCATAAATTAGGATTAACGACCCTTTTCACGGGGGTGATCCTGCTGCCAATTATCGGCAACGCGGCCGAACACGCCACCGCGGTTAGGGTCGCCTTAAAAGACAAAATGGATCTGGCGGTTTCCGTGACGGTGGGTTCGAGTCTGCAAATCGCACTTTTTGTCGCGCCGGTTCTCGTAATCGCGGGTTATTTCCTCGGTCAGCCGATGGCTCTCGATTTTGATCCGTTTGAATTGGTCGCCGTCGCCGTCGCGGTGTGGCTGACTAACTCGATCAGTAACGACGGTCGCTCGAACTGGCTAGAGGGTATATTACTCGTCGCGACCTACGCGGTGATCGCCCTCGCTTTCTTTTTCCATCCCGCACAGGGATAAAGCGATCGGTCGTCGGAAATACAGTTTCTCGATCGGGATAGGTAGTAAAATTCTCCCGTTCCAGAACCTTTGAAGGAAAAGCCGAACAAGGTTTAACGAACGGAAAAACCCGACGGCCATCTTAAGGAAAAAAACGATGATCGAGATTGTGATTGCGATATCTACCGGTGTAGCGGCATTCGTCGCCACCAACCTCGACGATATATTGATCCTGACGATTCTCTTCAGCCAAACTGGGAAACTCTTCCGTCATCGCGATATCGTCATCGGTCAGTATATCGGCTTTAGTCTGCTTGTTATTGCCAGTTTAGCGGGGTTTTTCGGGTGTTTTCTCATCCCTACTCAATGGATTCGCTATCTAGGCCTCGTTCCTGTGATTCTCGGCATCTTTTCCCTTCTCAAAGAAGAGGAGAAGGAGGAAGAGCCGGAGAATGTCGAAGTCAACCTAGAGGGTGCGAAACATTCCCCCCTCGGCCGTTGGTTTGACCCGCGCACCTATAGCGTGGCTGCGTTGACCGTCGCCAACGGCAGCGATAATATCGGCATTTACGTTCCCCTTTTCGCCAGTAGTAGCGTAACAAGTCTGATCGTTATCGTCAGCGTGTTTTTGATTCTGGTGGGGGTTTGGTGTGCGTTCTCGCGTAGCGAGCGCTTTGCGTTCGCCTACGGGTTGACCAGCGTGCCGACCATCGCCACTATTCTAACCAGTCAGGGAAGTACCTTCGTTCCCTGTGTGCTGATCGGTCTGGGTATTTTTATCGTCAAAGAAAGTATTTCCCTCGCGTTTTTGGCCTTAGCAATTAGCTATCTCTGGGCGATCGTCGGTCGCAGTAAGGAACTTGCAAAAAAATAAAGTACCATTTATTTCCAAGGCAGAATCATCACATCCCAAGAGGGTAATTAGGGTTGGCTGAATAATGGTAAAACCCTTTTAAAATAAGGCTTTTGACCTGTTAAAATCCGATGTTAGTGCAATCAAAAACCTGGCATCATCCTTCTTTTAGTACATAAACTGGTACAAAAAAAGAGGGCAAGAAAGCCTGAAACGACCCGCTGCTGACGACCGACGACCGACGACCGACTCCTAACCCCACCAACAAACTTTTTGCCGCAAACCCTATTTAGTCAATTTTTTGAAGACAAAGCTGTAGAAAAATTATTAGGAGATGAGATTAAAAGTGAATATTTAAACGATGATAAAATTGGTAGATTCTTGGATGAAATTTATCAAATAGGATTGAATAGTTTATTATGGGGGAGTAAAACAAAGATGGTTAATTGTAGAAAGTGAATCAAGAAAGAAAAGTGATTGGCAAAGGCTAGAAGAAAAAATTAAAAAAGAAGAATCAAAAGCTGAAAAGTTACTCAGGAAATTAGAAAAAGAAGAATTGGAAAATCTAGCGGTCGTTCAAGATAAATTGAATCAGATAAATAAGTTGCTTAAATTAGCCTTAATTAAGGAGGTTCAAGTTATTGAAATAGTTTCAAATTCTCGGCTAAAACCGATAAATTTAAACTATTTAAAATCTGGGTTTTTATCGGTCTTTTTTCATCCCAAAATATCAAGGAGGAATAAAATTCTCTGCCTAGGGAAGAATTGAGAAGCTGTAAGTTTTTTTGAGCGGTATCTAAATCATCGAAGCTTAAAAAGTAAACAGTATCATCGAAAATAACGGGTTGATTTTGATAGGGTAATATAAGGTTAAAATTCAGTTTTTTATAAAGTCCAGAAATGGCGATTTTAAAAGGTGAGAAGCTGTAAGAACCCACACCAAATATGCAAAAGTCTGGCTGATTTTGATAAATTTTGCTCTTTCTGTCTAGAAAATAATTTTTATGATTAACTAAATATTGCCAAGTTTTTGGTGCTATATCCCGTATATTTTCTGTAGATTCACCGATAAACTTCTGAGTTACCAAAATGTATTTATTGATAACCTTTAGGCGATTTTGTGCCACATCTGAACCTTTAAGGAGAGGATAAAGATAGGTGGTTTCAAGATTAACGACTTCCTTTAAACCATTGACAAAAATTCCATTAACTAACTGCAATTCCATGACTTTTGAGCAATCATGTTTAATTCCTGAACGCCATTTTTCTTGAGGATGCTTATGATATAAATATTTTAATCTAGTAAAAGCATTTAAATCTCTGACTAGGATATTATTTTGATAACCAATGCGCTGAAATTCCCCTTCTTCAAAACTATTGAAAACATCACAAAAGTAATTGTCTGAATGAGAATCAAATTGACAAAATAGAAGACAAGCATCTACATTTGCTTGAAAATATTTTTGAGTATTGATCGGATAAATTGCCGAGTAAACGAGATTAATTTTCTGAGTATAAATATAGTTCAAAATTTTTCTAGAAACGGCTGTTTTGCAGATAATTGCCAGATAAGCTGAACGATGATTAAGACATTCAATCAATTTAATTAACATCCATTCTGAAATATCAAAGTTACT
>NZ_JAPZSZ010000310.1:0-6119 GCF_027532095.1 Microcystis sp. LE19-195.1E | reverse complement strand
ATTGATTGTTTTCGCCACGACCCCGGCGACTGTTCGAGTTTTGTCAGGGAGATTATGGTGGTGACCCTTGCTACGAAGCGGTCTTTTCCGACCAAGGTTGGGACGGTCTACCACCTCTCTCAATATACAAGGTTGGGTTGACAACGGAAACCCAACGCCTGCTCATGTTACGCTATCGCTAACCCATCCTACAAATAATTTTGCCTCCCTACTTAAAAGACGATTTTTAGGCATTATTATTTAATACATGAAAAATAAACGATAGGATTTGCTGTCAATTAAGATATAAATTCCTAGTATAATATAGATAAAAGGACTAATTTTATGTCCGTAGTTTGTAACCACTTTAGCTATCCTGGGATGGGTAATCAAAAAATAGGCTAGGGCGCACCAAATCCCCATCATGAGATAAAAAATTATCATGATAATTAAGACGTGCATCGGGGAATTATTGGCAAAAAGAGAGGTATAGATGCCAATATTATCACCGCCGTTAGCCACGGTCACGGCAGCGATGTAATAGGTTTGGGAGGGAAAACGAGGAACAAAGGAGCGATTTTTAGAATAATTAACATCTTCTCTTACTTCTTGAATGTAATCCTCATTTTCCCTTGACAAAAGTTGTTTAATGCCGATAATCAAAGGAATAAATCCTAATAGACCAATCCATTCTTTAGAAACCAGTAACCCAAATAGTAAACCGAGGGAACTAGCTAGGAGAATGAGGGTAAAACCGAGGTATTGACCAATAATCAGGTGTCGAGGTCGAAAATTAGCATTAAGTCGCGAGAAAAACAACATTAGCACCATCAGATCATCGAGATTTGTGGCTACAAAACTCGTCACGCTAGTAATTAAAAGGGCTACTAACCAATTCATAGATTGAAAAAAGAGATAATCCTTCCCATTCTAAATCTCGTAGTGCCAGATTTCCTCCTCTCGTAAAAGAAGACGATGGACGGGAAGACGTTCCACGGCCCCTTGTTGTTCAAGATGATTAAGTGCGCGGGTAATTGTGACTCTAGTAGTTCCTAATAAGTCAGCGATATCCTGATGAGTTAGACGCACATCAATTAATTGTCCGGTACCGGTTTGTTTACCAAATTGATTGCCTAACCATGCCAGTAATTTCACAACCATAACATCAGTACGTTTGTAGCTACGAATAATACTTAGCTCTTGTGCTTGCTGAAGATGAGACAGCAGAATTTCTGCCATTTGATAACTCTCAACTGTGGAAAAGGAAACTGCTTGTACAGGAGTGATGCACTCAACTTGATAGGGATTGACTCTCTCTAGGGTTTTGCCAACAAAATTGCCAGGTCCCCACAATCCCAAGACGATCAGGGTTCCATCTTCTAACCAGGTGGAGGTTTTCACGACTCCACTCTCGATTTTCCAGAAATTAGGGTTTCTGAGGGGCAAAATCGCCCGATTATCAAAGTGCCAGCGATGGGGGGTTGGTGGTTGATAGGTAAGCGTCATGATTGGTAAGTAGTCGTGCAAAATTAATTTCCTAGTCGAGACTCCGAGACTCCGAGACAGGAGACGGGAGACAGCTATTAGGGATCGGATTTGATAATTTTGGGGTAAAAACGATAATTACCCCAAAAAAGACCGATTTTATGCCCTTACAAGCCCTATTTACGGGGTATTAGTCTTCTCCAGTTCCGTTGTGGCCGAGGAGATCAGTTCTTGCCAAGCTCGATCGCTTTCCTGTAGAGTCTGTTTAACAGCGTCGATGGTCTTTTCCACGCGAGTTTTCAGGAAAGGGGAAGCACTGTCTTTGAGTCGTTCGGTGTCGTCGGCTAAGATATCGATCGTCTCGGAGGTATTAACGAGGCTCTTTTCTAGGGTAATAAGGTTGTTTTGTAGGGTTTCACTGAGTTTAGCCCCAGATTTGGTCAATTTTTTCGTCAATTTACTCACTTTTTCCCCTAGATCGTCAATATTGTCCGCTAAGTCCTCCAGGTTGTCCTGTTGAGCTTCGATAATCTTCTTGTCGAGAGAAGGAGCGGCCAGTTGAGCCTTTAGGTCATCGATAGCCGATTTTGTCGCTTGGATGGCTTTTTCATAGGCAATTTGGGCATCTTCCAGAATTTTTGGGCTAGAAACCTCATTTTTTTTCTTGACCGGTTCCACCACGGTGCCACCCGTTGCCGTGGCACGGTCGATGACGGCCAACTGTTCGGGGAGTAGGGGCAAGGCGATCGCATTTCCTCTTCCCCCTAGGAGCAAAGTGACAGTTAAGAGGAAAATCAGCAGCCGGAAAACTTGATTTTTGAGGCTTTGAAAGCTCTTATTTCGGTTGATCATAGTTGAATTTTCTCCTGTTCAGAAAAGTGGTTACTCTATCTAAATATTATCACACAAATTTTTTATTTTGTGTTTATTCATAATAAATTTTTCATAAAATTTATTATATTTTTTGACCAATAAATTGCAGACAAAAATATAAAGCTTTTGAGGCAAACCCCACTAAATAAAAGCTTTTACTCTCTCAATATAAATTAATTTTTATTGAAATAATCTGGTCTAAAACCTCGCCTTAAGGCGAAAAGTTTTTGGGGCGGGGTATAAATCCCCGTTACAAAAATGACCTCCTGCCCCCTGCCGACCGCCTTCGTTAACACTTTTTTCATTAATGAGATGCTGAATTATCCGATGGATTTATTTCTTGATTAATTGGGGATATTTTCTTACGACCTTTAATATATTTGCCTAAAGATTTATTTTTCTTAAGTCGTTTAATGCCACTTAAAGTGCACAGAGAGAATAGAGTTCCCACCAGAACCATCTGCCATAAACCGCAGCCAGAAGCGGCGCCTAACCCTGCCGCTAACCAGATAGTCGCCGCCGAAGTCAAACCTTTCACTTGTACCTTATTTAGTTCCCGATGGGATTGTTGTAGGATGATTCCCGCCCCTAAAAAACCGACACCAGAAGCGACCCCTTGAATAGTGCGACTGAGGGCATTAGAAGACGCATAACCCACATCTCCTTCCGCTTGTAGGGGAATCATCACGAACATGGCAGCCCCGAGACTAACGATGATAAAAGTTCTCAATCCAGCCGGACGACCGCCTCGCTGTCGGTTATAACCAATCAGACAGCCGACGGCCATAGCCATACTGAGCCGAAAAATAATCGTTTGCCAATCTTCCGAGTCAAAAAACATTGTTTAACCCATCAAATGAGATAAAAACTTCGCCTAACCAATCAAAGCCCTTTCCATCTCCCGCTTTAAATCGTTTCTATTCTCGATCCCGATCGATAATCGTAGTCAAGCCGGTGTTATAGGTGGAAGTGAGATCAATGGGAACCGTTACCGCACCATGGCTAGAGTCTGGTTCTTGCCCCCCATGAATTGCCCTCGTTGCAAATTCCATCAATTTATTGTCCTATTAGTCGATATCTTCGAGGTCTTTAAACAGGGCCGTGCTGAGGTAACGTTCCCCGAAACTAGGCTGAATCATGACGATTAATTTATCTTCGTTTTCGGGTCTTTTGCCCACCTGAATCGCCGCCCATAAAGCCGCCCCGGCCGAGATGCCCGATAGTAGTCCCTCCTGACGGGCTAACCGTCGCGCGTAGGCGAAAGCGTCCGTATCATCGACGATAATCACCTCATCGATCAATTCCGGTCGGAAAATTGCCGGGATAAAACCAGCGCCGATGCCTTGGATTTTGTGCGGCCCCGGTTGTCCCCCCGATAAGACGGGACTATTAGAGGGTTCAACTGCGATCGCTTGAAATTGGGGACGACGGGGTTTAATGGTTTCGGCAATACCGGTAATGGTTCCCCCGGTTCCCACGCCACCGATAACGATATCTACCAGGCCGTCGGTATCGGCCCAGATTTCTTCGGCGGTGGTTTCTCGGTGAATTTTCGGGTTGGCCGGGTTGCGGAACTGTTGCAAACTATAGGCGTTGGGGGTGTTTTCGACTATTTCCTCAGCCCGGGCGATCGCTCCTTTCATGCCTTGGCTACCCGGGGTTAATTCTAATTGCGCCCCGTAGGCTTTTAACATTGCCCGTCGTTCTAAACTCATGGTTTCGGGCATGGTCAGGACTAGGCGATAGCCTTTGGCCGCCGCTACCATGGCCAGGGCGATGCCGGTATTACCGGAAGTGGGTTCCACCAGAATTGTTTTATCGGGGTGAATTAGTCCGGCGGCTTCAGCGTCCTCCACCATACTGACCCCGATGCGATCTTTAACCGAGGCGGCGGGGTTCATACTTTCCAGTTTGACCACAATGCGGGCTTTTACTCCCTCTGCTACTGGGATTCGATTCAGTTGAACTAGGGGAGTCCGTCCTACCAATTGGGTGATGTCTCTTGCGATCGGCATAATCCCACTTGCTTTGTATTTGTTGGCTATTTTTGATTATATATGTATTTAAGATGTTTTACAATACTTTTTAAGTCAGAGTACACTGCAAAATGCTGGTGTTGGCACCTCTGATCACAACGTCGGCGGGGATAATCCCTGTCGATTTTTTTGCCTTGCCACTTTTTTTGTATATCGAAGCACAATCGGTAAAATTGTCTTGGGAAATTTCTCTTAATTTAGTTAATTATTATTGGTATATAAAAGCACATTTGTTTAAACAACTTAAACGAATTATTAGAGAGATGAAAAGAGCGATACTTTTTCTCGGTATAGGGTTACACATTTAAGAAAGTTTTCTGAGATTTATCCTAAAAAATTATTTTTTTGCTGTTTTTTTAGGAAACAATTTTTAATAAATAAAAGTAGTAAAATGGTCTATAAAATAATTCATGGCAAAAACGAAGTGTGTCTAGGAGCGTCAATAAACGCTAAATTCAATTAACAAGAATTGTTCCTCGATATACAAAAAAATCTGGCCAAGGGAGAGTAAATTTTTTTCAAGGACGATAGTATAGTCCCAAGAAAAAAACTCCTAGATACTTTATCGGAAAAAATAAAGAAAAGCCAGAGAAATCAACCTCGATATTTTGCCGAAACCAATCATCATTATAGGAGATGAAAACTATGGTGTTAGATGCCTTTGCCAAAGTCGTTTCTCAGGCCGATACCCGGGGGGAATACCTGAGCGAGAATCAAGTCAATGCCCTAATTGCCTTCGTCAAAGATGGTAATAAACGCGTGGATGTGGTCAATCGTCTTTCCAGTAATTCTTCTGCGATCGTTACCGATGCCGCGCGTAGTTTGTTTTCAGAACAGCCCGTTTTAGTTGCCCCCGGTGGCAACGCCTATACCAACCGTCGTGCGGCCGCCTGCTTGCGGGATTTGGAAATTATCCTGCGCTACGTTACCTATGCCACCTTCACCGGCGATGCCAGCATCCTCGATGATCGCGCCTTGAACGGTCTCCGGGAAACCTACGTCGCCCTAGGAGTTCCGGGAGCTTCTGTTGCGGCCGGAATTCTCAAGCTCAAGGACGCTTCCCTTGCCCTAGCGGCCGATCCCAACGGTATCACTCGCGGGGATTGCAGTTCTTTACTAGCAGAAGTCGCTTCTTACTTCGATCGAGCGGCGGCGGCAGTTTCCTGATGCTGTGACTTTCTTATCTCAATCCGATTAAACTTTTGTAGGAGCAATTCCATCGATGACCAAAACACCTTTAACCGAAGCGGTAGCTACTGCCGATTCCCAAGGCCGTTTTCTCAGCAGTGCTGAATTACAAGTAGCGTTCGGTCGTTTCCGTCAGGCCGCCATCACCCTAGAAGCGGTAAAAATCCTCGCCCAAAAAGCCCCCAGTTTAGCCCAAGAAGCAGCCAACGCTGTCTATCAAAAATTTCCCTACACCACCCAACTCCAGGGGCCGAACTATGCCTACGATGAGCGGGGGAAATCCAAGTGCGTTCGCGATATCGGCTACTATATCCGGATTATCACCTATGCCCTCGTGGTGGGCGGTACAGGCCCGATCGATGAATATCTAGTCGCCGGTTTGAGTGAAATTAATAGCGCCTTTGAGCTATCTCCTAGTTGGTAAGCTAAAACGCACTTAAACCACCTAAAATAGAAATAGTAATTTTAGAAAAATCCTACTTATGCCAGCCAAAGATTTCCTAGACTTAGAAGAAAAGAAAAACTTACAAAAAGCTCTTAAAGAAGAAGAAAGAGCAG
>NZ_JAPZSZ010000009.1:0-5046 GCF_027532095.1 Microcystis sp. LE19-195.1E | reverse complement strand
GATAACTACCTGGAAATAGCTCAGCATCCCCAGAAAACCCAGTTGTTTGACTTCCATTCCCCCGAAACCCACTGTTCAAACCCTTCACTCCATTTTGAAAGGCAAGAGTAAGACGGGTTCTGTATTCTGTGCTACCGTTTGAATTGGGAATTGCTGGGTGTTGGCAGGCTTTTTGGCTGTGGTCGGTAAACAGTAAACTGAAAACTCAAATCTGATCACTGATAACTGATCACTGAATCGCCCCTCTTGCCTCTGAGAAAAAAAAATGCTACGATAAAACTAAATCGGGCTTCTACGTTGGTGACTGCCTTTCAAGTTTTTTGATCTATGCTTGATTGTGATAAGGGAGCAAATAACCAATTCGTGTGGTAGTAAACCGAGCTTGTACTCGGAAACAGAAACGCGGAATATAAGTTCCCACCTGGTTAACCCAGGTCATAAACTTAGGTAAAACGGCGTAGCGGTCTTTTCAAGTTTTTCGAGCATATATAGGTCAAATTCTGGGGAGAGTCCCTGTACTTCGTTGGTTTTGCCCTCCTCGCTGGCCAAAAAAGCGAGTATTTATATTTTTTTCTAGATTAAAGACGGCTGTTTTCGGTAACGCTTGTCACCGCTAAATTGTGACAATCCGGACTACACTAGGGAAAATTTATGAATTATTGTTAAGCAATGACTGAAAAACAGCCAAGAGTTGTTATCATAGGCGGCGGATTTGCGGGTTTATACACGGCCAAAGCCCTAAAAAACGCCCCCGTTCATGTTACCCTCATCGATAAGCGAAATTTCCATCTTTTTCAGCCCCTCCTCTATCAAGTCGCTACTGGGGCGCTGTCTCCGGCCGATATCTCCTCACCTTTGCGCTTAATCCTACGGGGCCATGAGAATACAGATATTCTCCTCGATCATGCCATCGATATCGATCCGGTCAAGGGAGAAGTGATCTTGAAAGATCACCCGCCGATCGCCTACGATCAATTAGTCATTGCCACGGGAGTCAGTCATCACTATTTTGGCAATGATCAATGGCAGCCCTACGCTCCAGGGTTAAAAACCATTGAAGACGCAGTAGAAATGCGTCGTCGCATCTATCTCGCTTTCGAGAAGGCCGAGAAAGAAATCGATGCCGAAAAGCGGCAAGCTTTATTAACTTTTGTTATTGTCGGTGGCGGACCGACGGGGGTAGAATTAGCAGGAGCGATCGCAGAAATTGCCCACGGTGCGCTTAGGTCTGATTTTCACCAGATTAACCCCACAGAAGCGAAAATTTTGCTCTTAGAAGGGATGGATCGAGTATTACCCCCATATTCGCCCGATTTATCCGCTAAAGCTGCCGCTTCTCTCATAAAATTAGGGGTGACAGTGCAAACCAACAGCATCGTTACCAATATTGTTGAAGGTTGTGTCAGCGTCCGTCAGGGAGAAAAGACGACAGAAATCGCCGCCGAGACAATTTTATGGGCAGCAGGGGTAAAAGCATCGAGAATGGGGCGAATTTTGGCCGAAAGAACCGGGGTAAATCTCGATCGCGTCGGCCGGGTAATCGTCGAACCGGATTTAAGTATCGCTGGTTATGCCAATATTTTTGTGATCGGGGATCTGGCTAATTTTGCCCATCAGGGAGATAAACCTTTACCCGGAATTGCCCCCGTGGCCATGCAGGAGGGCGAATATCTGGCCAATTTATTAATTTCTCGCCTAAAAGGGCAAACTATTCAACCTTTTCATTATATCGATCGAGGTAGTCTGGCAGTGATCGGCCAAAATGCGGCCGTGGTTGATTTGGGATTTGTCAAGTTTTCTGGGTTCATCGCTTGGTTAGTCTGGGTTTGGGCCCATATTTACTATCTGATCGAATTTGATAATAAATTAGTGGTGATGGTGCAATGGGGTTGGAATTATTTTACCCGCGGTCGTGGCGCTCGTTTGATTACGGGAGAGGGGCAAAATTTAGCTTCTGGACAATTGCCGCAAAATAACGGCCAAAATAATAATCTAGCCGTTTCTAGCCAGACGGAAACTCTCTCTCCACCGATCGTGAAAGTGTGAAAAAATAGCCGTGATTATCTAGTTATCAGTTAGCAGGTAAAAACAATCGATCATGAAAATAGAACATCCTAACAGTCTAGAAATTACCCCAGAGGAAAGCCAAGAATTAGAATATTTACGAGTTACAATTGAACGAGCGATAAAAGATGGTGTGATCACAAGAATAGAATTTGAATCGATTAAAATGATCATGTTTTCTAACAAGAAAAATAATCCCGACCAAATCCTCCGGCAGGTGACACTCTATCGCCATTTAGTCGTTGAAAAAATGAATAATGGCGAACTAATTTTTGAATCTCCTCAATAGGGCGAAATTCCTTTTTTAGCTATTTAGTACAAATGCTCAAACTTCCTCTCCCTTCTTCCCACTCCCCACTATCCTATACCTTTTAAACGGGATTTAGTAAGTAGCTAGACACAATTAATTAGGGTTTGCGGCAAAAAGTACGGGCGAAGCATTCGGATAGAAAATCTCCGGTTTCACCGATAGGTTATTGCCCGAATGCTTCGCCCCTACAGGACTCGGGCTGATGAAGACGCAAGGTTTTTAACGACGATTCTCTCAAAATCTTGCACCTGTTTTGCGAGAAAAGCCATAAAACCCTTACCTTGCCTACAATTCACATTTATTCAGCAAGCCCTAATTATACATATCTAACCACCTCTTGCCTTTTGCCTCCGGCCTTTATTAGCCTATTCTTTTTTGTCGCTACCCGGAAAAGCTCGACCTTGAATATTTTCTAAAGCTGAAACTGCCGCCCTGGAACCGGCGATAATATCTCGTTCTTCTCCCCCTAAATATAAGCGGCCAAAACTGCCCACGGAAGTAACGTGTAGGATATTAATTAAAGCGGCTTTTTCGGCCTGATTAGCGGCCAGGGAAGCGTAGGCGGCCGGTTGCACTTCTAAAACGTATAAAGTCTGTCCCGCCATTAACATCATACCCCGAGAACTACGGTTAATTAATTGGGCTTGGTAAGCGTCAATGTTGCGAATAATTTGGCTGGAGACAATTTGCGGTTTCAGACAATCGCGCTGACTAACGCCTAAATACTGCAAAATTGCCTGACCGGCCGCCCTTACCTCTCCCTGACTGCTAGAATGGAGTTCTAAGAGTCCGTAGAGTCGTTCTACGAATAGAACCCCCGGACGAACCACGGCGGATTTGAGGGCAATATCGGTGATGCGATTAATCTCGATGCCGGGGGAAATTTCAATCCAGAGGGAAGCATCCCCGGGTAAGGGTAAAAATCCTTGGGCGACTGTACCGATGTAAGCGGCGTGTTGAAGCTGTAAATTGTCAAGATAAACGTAACTGCGAAGTTCTACACCCAAGCTAATTTCTCCCTCTCTGGTCTATCTTAAAAGTTATGGTTCTTCGGTTTGTGTTATGCAATGTACGGGGGTTATAAGGGACGGAACCCTTATAGAGAAAAACGTTTGGCGATTTTTGTCAATTGTTTTTGATCTAGAGCGAACTAATCAATTAAATCTCTTGCCAGATAAGGATTTAGTCGATTTATGCCACCCTATCGAACCATAACAAGTAACGAAGAGCCAAAGTTATGGGGACAGTGATAGGTTCTGCCGCCCTATCGATCGCCTTGAGGCTACAGTTAGACCTAAAATGTCTTTCAGTCCTGTTTCTGTCCTCTAGCAAATCCCCATTCCAACCCCGGAGCGACGATTAATCAATCCTTAATTAGGGCTTAGGCATTACCATCTTTCACTATAGTATAGAATCGGCGGCCTTTAAATTTGCTGGGGAGAAGCGGTAAAAAAACTATAATTATGGGGACAAACTGAGGGACAACCAGCATGACGATTCTTTTAGGGGGAGATATCGGGGGAACTAAAACAATCCTGCGTTTAGTGGATTGCCAAAACTCATCGGATAGTCCCCAACCCCGGCTAATTACTCTCGATCAAGAAATTTATCCTAGTAAACAATACCCCGATCTGGTGCCGATCGTCCAGCAGTTTTTAGCCCGACAAACCACTATTCCCCCAGTGGCAAAAGCTTGTTTCGGTATTGCCGGTCCAGTGGTTAACAATAGTTCCGAATTGACTAATTTAAGTTGGTCTCTAACTGGCGATCGCCTAAGCCACGAGCTGCAGATTGAGCGGGTAAAATTAATTAATGATTTTGCGGCGATCGGTTATGGGGTGTTAGGATTGGCCCCAGAGGAGCTGCACAATCTACAGTCGGCTCCGGCAGTACCAGAGGCCCCGATTGCGGTTATTGGTGCAGGAACTGGGTTAGGAGAGGGTTTTTTGATTCCTATCTCGAAGGGTAAATATCGGGTGTTTGGTAGTGAGGGTTCCCACGCCGATTTTGCCCCTCGATCGAGTTTAGAATATCAACTATTAAATTATCTCTTGGAGATCTATAGTATCGAGCGCATTTCGGTGGAGCGAGTGGTTTCTGGGCAAGGAATCACTTCTATCTATCGATTTCTCCACGATAGTAACTATAGTCAGTCATCACCGGCCATGGCGGAAATTTACCGCACTTGGTTAGAAGAAATGGGTAAACCGCAAAAAACCGTCGATTTAGCGGCTAAAATTGCCAGTTTTGCCCAAGATGACTCGGATTATCTCTGTTATCAAACCATGAAAATCTTTGTCGAGGCCTACGGTGCGGAAGCGGGCAATTTAGCCCTCAAGTTGCTTCCCTACGGAGGATTATACATCGCGGGAGGGATTGCGGCCAAAAATCTTCCCCTAATGACCGAGGGTAGCTTTATGAAGGCTTTTCGGGCTAAAGGTCGGATGAGGGAGCTATTAAGCAATATTCCCGTTCATATCGTCCTTAATGCCCAAGTGGGACTGATGGGGGCAGTTTCCTGCGCTAGTCAGCTTTGACATCCTCGCCGCCGTAAAACGGACGGCGATTCCCAAACCTCACGATTTAGGTTTCTGCTTCTTTCCCTTGCGGGGTTCCGCACCTGCCTTAACAGATTTACTCTGTTCTGGTCTTATGGTCGCTCTACAGACTGA
>NZ_JAPZSZ010000266.1:0-1981 GCF_027532095.1 Microcystis sp. LE19-195.1E | reverse complement strand
TTGTATAGTAAGACTTTTAGCGATTACTAAGAATTATGAAGTGTCACACTCTAGTCAGCGATCGCCAGCTTAATGAGAGTTTATCTCAATAATTTGGTATCAGAGCTATCAGATTTTTAGGGCTAATTGTGCATCTGCTGGGCAAACAAATTAGCCTGTAATTCAGAGCCGGCAATCGTTTTGACGATTTAGATAAAATTTTCAATGTGACACTTTAGGGTGCGGAATGTGGGTAGTAAATCCCTTGATAGATTCAATGGGGACTAACTTCTGTAAAACCCGCTATAGATCTCCTGCAAAAATCAAAAATCTGACCTTAGCTGAGGAGAATCCGAGACAGGAGGAGAAAAAAGACATAAAAATTTAGTACAAATGCTCTGCTCTCCCTGCTCTGGCGCTTCCTAGCTTACCAGAGGTCGATTGCGACGACAATTATCGCAATGACCACAGCGAAAATTATCGGCATTTTCCTGAAAACCAAAGGCATTTAAGAGAAAGTGCCAACGACAGCGACGGGTATAGAGGTAGGGAAACATCTCATTTTTGGGTTTAAAAGTCATCTTGGCGGAATTATGGCGATAAATAAGCCGATAATGAAAAGGATCGAGCCATTCTAGGCGATCGAGACTGTGTAAAAGGGAGAGAATAAGCGCACCATCGGGAAATTCGGCACTAATCGCCTCTACTTTGCCCTCTAGGGGAATTTGGGCTAAAATTTGCCAAGCTTGTCGGTATTGGCGTTCCTGTTGGGAGTTAAAGAATTTTTGCTGGTTTTTATCGCTATTATCTAACCATCCCGTCGGTTCACTAATTAAGGTGAGAGCCTGCATTTTACCCCCATCGCGACCACCGCGGCCGATTTCCTGTAGGTATTCCGATAGTAAAGCTGGGGGTTGGTAGTGGACAACCCAACGCACATCGGGTTTATTGATACCCATGCCAAAAGCTGAGGTACAGACAACAAAAGTTAAATCCCCCCGCAGCCAATTTTGTTCTATTTCCCGACGCTGAAAGGGCGATAAACCCGCATGGTAGGCACTGGTGCGATAATGGAGAGATTGCAACCATGTCGCTAAATTTTCACTATGGCGACGGGAACGAGTATAGATCAGGCCGGATTGTCGAGGTTGACCGGTGAGGAAGTTTAATAGTTGATGACGACGACAACCGGGGCTAATACATATTTTGGTGCTTAAGTCAAGGTTTTGACGGTAAGGATTTATTAAGAAAAGCTGTGGTTTTTCTAGTTGTAAGACGCGGGTGAGAGTCTCACGGGTGGCGGGGTTAGCGGTGGCGGTAAAAGCAGCGATCGCTATTTGGCTGCCGGCCGGTTTTGATCGCAGCAGAGCGGGACGGACAGCACCGAGACGACGGTAGGCAGGACGAAAATTATCGCCCCACTGGGTTAAACAATGGGCCTCGTCGAGGATGAGAGCGTTAATTTTAACGTGGGGAAGGGTTAATTTTGACCAGAGGGGCGGACTTAAGAGGGTTTCTGGGGAAAGATAGAGAAGTCGCAGGGTTTGATCTGCGATCGCGGCTAAGGTTTTCTTTCTCTGTTGTCGGGGGATTTCGTGATGAATCAGGGCGACGGGTAGTTTTTTGGCTAATAATTCCTCCACCTGATTTTCCATCAGGGCAACCAGGGGAGAAATCACTAGGGTTAAGCCGGTTTTTAATAAAGCGGGCAATTGAAAACAGATAGATTTACCGAATCCCGTGGGCATAACAATCAGGGCATCTTTTGCCGCTAGAATTGTCTCGATAATCTCCTGTTGGGGAAAGCGAAAGCTATCATAGCCCCAAATTTTTTGAAAAATAGTCCGGATGCTTTCGGTATCGTGGGAAGACATGGTTATACTTCTGGGGAAGTGGGGTGTGGGGTTTGGGGTGAGGGGTGTGGGGTGAGGGGTTTGGGGGAGTTGAGCGGTTTTGACTATCCCAGACGGGAAACAATATTTCCCATAATTTAATTTTATAT